>DASYBN010000406.1:0-11469 GCA_036500785.1 Acidobacteriaceae bacterium | reverse complement strand
GAAAAGACGATTTAGCGTTCTCAAAAGACGACTCACCTGGCAAAATTTTCTGACGGCGACGATCCACCGCATAACGGCACTCGTCTGCTGAGATGCATTCTCGGGCTGAAATGACAGAATGAGTCAAATGCCCGCGCGCCGCTCCGCCGCCTCGATCAAGCCCAGGACCCGCCGCTCACGCGCCTCGGGCGTGCGGTAATAGAAGACCCCCAGAAGCTGCTGTCGGCGCTGCACGATGGTCATCTGCTCCCAGCCGGCTTTGGCCTTTGGCCGGTTGCGCAAGGCGCGAGCGATCAGCGGCGGCAGTTCCTGTTCCGCTTCCATGGCGGCCAGTAATCGTTCAGCCATCTGCTCGGCGCGACGCACCTGCGCCTCCTCGCTCCTAACGCCGAAGATCCACTTGCCGACCTCCCGGCGCATCGACTCGGAGAGGCTGTCGTACCAGCGCCTCAACCCCGGCTCATCATCCAGCAGTACAGCAAGCGAGTCGGGCAGCTCCGCAGGGCGGGGCTCCAGATCGGGTTCCAACGTTATGTCCGCCATGTCGCCACAGGCCACACCCGCCTCGCGCTGTGTTTCGCGGTTCACCAACAGGTAGTACCCCGCGCCATCGGCGAATAGCGAGCTTCGGAACGCTGCTCCATTCACACTGCCGCGCACCCGCAGCCGGATCATCTGCGGCCAAACCTCTCCCGGCGCAAACGGCACGCGCGCAATCGTCCATCCCATCCCGTGCTCACGCTCGAGCACGGCCCGAAACCGCTTCGCTACTGTGTTCTTCTGGCGCGTCATCCGGAATCCGATTTATCACGATTCCGGGGGCGGCGCATACGGTTTAATTGCAACAAGCCGCCGCGCGTCGCCGTCTAAACCAACAGGTCTCCTGCCCGGGAGGATTATATCCATGAACAGCGGTCTACCTTTAACTCTTGCCGCAATTCTGAGTGCCACCACCTCCTTTGCTCAATCGCAGTCCGAGGTCGCGGTCCGGAAGGCTCTCGTCTCCCGCTCGTTCAGGAACGTCCACTCCTCGGTTCAGGGCGGGGTTGCTGTCCTGACGGGGACGGTCGAACTCTACGGCGCGAAGATTCGTGCGGATCAGCAGGTCAGCCGCGTACCGGGTATTCGTGCCATTCGCGACGATATCCGAGTCGCCGCTCCCGCAGTCTCTGATCACCATCTACAAATGGAGATTCAGAACACGATCGCCTACAACTCATTCGAGAGCCTTGATCACCTCCCTGTCGCTACTCAGCGCATTTCCGTCCAGGTTCACCACGGGGTCGTCACTCTGGATGGCCGCGAGGCCAGTCCCCAGCTGGCCGCTATAGCTGTTTACACGGTCGCGAACACCGTGGGCGTGACGGATCTCATCGACAACATTCAGCGCAAACCGGGATCCCTTCCGATCGCGAATTGGCCAGATGGGGCAACAGGTGTAAGCACTCTGCCCTAGACTTGTACTATAGCTGCCGACTCCAATCCGCGGATATTCCTCTCGGCCGGTGAGGCGTCCGGCGACGCCTACGGCGCACAGCTGATCGCCGCCCTTCGCGGCCGCATTCCCGGGGCAAGCTTCACTGGCCTGGGCGGAGCTCTGATGGCTCGCCAGCACCAGCAGCAGATCGTTCGCGCTGAGGACGTCGCTGTGATGGGCGTGACCGAAATCCTTCGCCACATCCCGCGAATCTATTCAAGCTATCGACGGCTGGTTCGGTCGATTCGCCACGACCGTCCCGCGATCGCCGTCCTGATCGACTTTCCGGACGTGAATTTCCGGCTCGCACGTCACCTTCGCCGTGCCGGCGTTCCCGTCGTTTGGCTGGTTTCGCCGCAGCTTTGGGCATGGAAACGACGTCGGCTGCGCTGGGTCCAGGAGCGCGTCTCAAAGATGCTCGTGATCTTCCCGTTTGAGGAGGCGTTTTACCGCGAGCGCGGCGTGGACGCGGAGTTCATCGGCCACCCGCTGCTCATGCCCGACTCCACATCACCCGCGCTCTCCCGGGAAACTTACGCCGCGCAGAACCACCTGGATCCAGCGAAGACATGGATTGCCCTTCTGCCAGGAAGTCGATGGAAGGAGATACAGGCGAATCTTCCAGTTCTACATGAGCTTGCAATGAGCGACCTCATCGCCTCTGCGGCAGCGCAAACAACCTTCGATGGCCATAAGATTTCCACACCGGATGATCCCGCCGCGCACACCCGTTTCGAGTTCCTGCTTCCAGTGGCTTCCACGATCAAACCGGCGGACCTCCAGGATTACATCCAGCAGCTCAACCGCGAACACCTCAAGTACTTCGGACCGGAAGCTTCAATGATTCGTTTAAGTCTGGTGCCCGATGCTCGCGAGGCGCTTCATCATGCTCGCGCCTCCGTTGTTGCGAGCGGAACCGCCACCGTACTCGCCGCGATTGTGGGAAACCCGTTTGTTGTGGTCTACCGTGTCTCCGCGCTTACGTTCGCTTTTGCCAAACGCCTCGTCCGGTATCCCGATGAGTTCCCGGACATGACCGACGCAGCCGGTAATCTGCCGGTCGCAATGCCGAATCTGATTGCCGGCCGAAGGATCGTTCCCGAGCTGCTTCAGGACCGATTCACTGCTCAGAACGTCGCGGCCGAGCTTGCTCCGCTGCTGGCCGATACTCCAGAGCGGCGCGTTCAGATTGCCGCACTCGCCGAGCTCCGGCACCGGCTTCTGCCGCCTGAATCGCCGAAGCTGGCTTCGGCCAGCCATTCGGTCGCTCCGGCCGCCCTCCAGCCTTCGCCTCTCGAGCGTGCCGCAGACATTGTGGCCGATATCCTGGGGGGCAGCCGACCGTCCGAGTCGTAGTCCGGGTAATCTCGTCTTCGTCTAATCTTGCAGACACTCGCGGAGAACCGTATATCTGCGGTAGCTTTGGCTTAGGCTGCCTTCCCCGCGAATGCGCCAAGGACCCCATGCTTCGCCTGCATCCCATGCTGCGCCGCCTACTTCCGATCGCATTCCTCGGCCTCGCACCGCTCGCTGCGGTCGCCGCTATCCCCACGCGCCAGCAGATCGATGTGACAGGTTACGTGATCCACGCCGACCTCGACCCGACGACTGGTCGGCTGAACGCGACCGCCACGGTGACCTTCAAGACGCTCGAAGACCTGACCAGCGTGGTGTTTGGTTTCAATAACGGGCTGCAGATTACCGGGCTTACGTCAGCGGACAAGTCCACCCTCACCCCGGAGCGGAACGCAGCAGACTCCACCGTCCGTGTCGCTGTCGCGGCACCCCTCCCCAAGGGCAGCGCGGAGACGTGGACCTTTACGTACACCGGCGCGCCGACGGTGGACACCAGCCCGGTCGACGGCATCAACTTCGTCCGCATCACCGACCCGGTCAGCATCCTTCTCTATCCCGGGCGCTGGTTTCCGATCCCGCTTCCCGGACTGTACACGGACCGTTTCACGGCGGAGGTCCACGTAACCGTCCCCCCAGGCGAGCGCGTGATCGGCAGCGGCGTTGCAGGGCAGCACAGCGCACCGGGCGGAAAAACCGAGTTCATCTTCAACTGGACCAAGCCCGGTTTCCCGGGCACGATCATTGCGGGCAAATTCCTTCCACCTGTGTCGGCGGCCGATGCTCCGAATGTGCATGTATTCGTAACCGAAGCGAACAAGGCGAAGGCGCATGATTTCGCGAACATGGTGGCCAAACAATTCGAGTACATGACCAACGAGTTCGGCGGGGCGGAGTCGCCGCTGATCAATGTGGTTGAGCTCCCGACTGACTCCGTCTCTGCATCCTGGGCACCCGAGGTGGTTGCAATCCGTCCCGACCGCGGCAATATGCGGCTGCTGGCGAACACCGTCGCGCACCAGTGGTGGGGCTCAGAGGTCTCGCCCGCCACTCTGAATGACGAGTGGATCACGAACGGCATGGACCGGTACGCGGAGCTGATGTACGTGGAGGACCAGGAAGGCAAGACGGCACTCCAGAACGCCATCACGGACACGGAGGCCGCTGCGCTTTCCTATGACACGGAGCCGCTCACTTCGCTCGCGCGTTTGGATCCCTTCTCGCCGCAGTTCCAGAACATGACGTACGACAAGGGAGCGATGGTCTTCCACATGTTGCGCTGGGAGATGGGAGACGAGGTCTTCACGAAGTTTTTGCGCGCGCTGCTCTCGCAGAACATCGACAAGAGCATCCGCACATCTCAGGTGCAGACCGTCGCGGAAGCACAGTCTCACCTGCAGCTCACCGCGTTCTTCTCGCAATGGGTCGACGGCACCGGCGCGCCGCAGTTCGGGAACAACTATCAGGTCTACCGGCTCGGGAACGGCAAGGGCTTCCGTACGGTTGGCTCCGTCACGCAGGACCTCGATCTCTTCTCGATGCCGGTCGAGCTGCGGATCGAGACAGAAGGTAAAACCGAGCAGCGGCGCGTCGATCTCTCCGGCACCGAATCCGCCTATAACGTCGAGACGTTCGGCCGTCCTCGCAAGATCACCATTGACCCCGACAATTGGCTGCTCAAGAGCACGCCCGATCTTGCAGTTCGCGTCGCTGTGCTCCGCGGACAGCAGGACGTCGCGCAGGGCGACCTGCTCGGCGCCATTGCCGAATACGAGAAGGCGCTTGACCAGGACCGCGGCAGTTCGCTGGCGAACTACCGGCTGGCCGAGGTCTTCCTGACGCAGAAGAACTATCAGGCTGCAGCGAACAGCTTCCGCGATGCGCTGCGCGGCGATGGCGAGCCAAGGTGGGTAGAGGTGTGGAGCCACATCAATCTTGGCAAGATCTTCGACATCACCGGGCAGCGCGAGCGCGCCGTCAATGAGTACCGCCTTGCCATTCAGACCAACGACAACACGCAGGGCGCGATCAACGAAGCGCGCGCGCTGATGCAGAGACCCTACAAACGCGAGGACGCGGCGGGTAGCTGAGCGGCTATCCGGCGTGACCTAACGCATCTGCTCGGTGCGCGGATAGCGCGCTGTGACGATAGTGGCGATGCCGCCCCGCGGACGGAAGTCGCCCTTTACCTCCGCCCATACCGGATCGGTGGCCTTCACAACATCGTCGAGAACCTGGTTCACAATGTTCTCCTGAAAGATGCCGAGGTTCCTGTAGCAGAACAAATATTCCTTCAGGGACTTCAGCTCCAGACAACGCTCGCGCGGCATGTAGCGGATCGTAATCACGCCAAAGTCGGGCAGCCCTGTTTTTGGGCAAACGCTCGTGAACTCAGGATCATCGATCAGAATTTCATACTTGGGAAATTGGTTCCGCCATGTCTCAATGTCCGGAAAGCTCGTCTCGAGTCCCGACTTCGCGTGGTCATCCGTATAGCCTGTGGTGTGAGTCTTCTCTGCCATACCTCATTCTCTCAAAGCCGAGAAGAGCGGGACCGGCGCACAACAGCAACCGCGGCACGCAAAGCATCAGGGGAGCGTTCGCTCCCCTAATGGCTCTTCTGTGATTTCTGTTCTCGAACGCTTTAGTCTCTGCGACCGAGCGTCGGCCGGTCGTCGGTCGTGGTGCTCGGATTGTTGGGATCGTTGTTGCTTCCCCCTACGCGCCGCAGTGTCGGTTTGCCGTTGTTGTTCTTATCGTTCAGACCGCGCTTGTTCTGGATACGCGCCAGCCGAGCCTTGACCTGGTCGAACTCTGAGCTAGTGACCATGTACTGCGTTTCCGGCGGAAGAATCGTCGCAATCTCGTTCTCAACCGCGGCAATCCGGTCCGGCGTCGCAGGGTGATCGCTGAATGCTTTCGAAAGCGCGCCCGGCTTGTGCTTCTCAAGCGCTGCCAGCTTCTCGAAGATGCTCACCATGCCCTGCGGATCATAACCCGCTTTGTACATGTACTGAATGCCGAGGTAGTCGGCCTCAGCCTCGTACTCGCGCGAGAACTGCAGGAAGGTCAGCGGGACCGCAAGCTGCGCCGCTTCGTAGATGCCATAGCCCGTCCATGTGCCCTGGGTGAAGATGATCAGCGGAATCTGCCCGAGCTGCATGTAGTTCATCTTCGTCATCTCGCGCGCCGCGTGATGCGCAGCGACGTGGGAGATTTCGTGAGCCATCACGCCCGCGAGTTCGTCTTCGGTGTCACACGCGAGAATCAGTCCGGAGTTCACGTAGAAGAAGCCGCCTGGCAACGCCATTGCGTTGATCTCATCCGTATCCAGCACCTTGATGGTGAACGGCACCTTCGCGTCCGAGTTCTTCACCAGATTCTGTCCGATGCGATTGATGTACTCATTCACCACCGGGTCGGTCACGAGATGCGATGACTTCTCGATCTCCATCGAATACTGCTTGCCGGTCCCGATCTCCCAGTTCGTGGAATACCAATTGCCCAGCCCGCGGCCGCCAATGTTGCGCTGGCCCACCGCGTTCACATCCTCTTCACTACCCTTCTTGATGTGGGGATCGAGCGCCTCACCTGGGTTTGGCATCGAATCCGCCTTCTCATCGTCCGCGGAGAAGTCACCCTTCTTGCCGGGCTTGGCCTGCTTCCCGGCTTTCGCAGGAGCCTTGCTTGCGTCCGCCGTCACATCCGGCGTAGCCGCTGGTGTTGTGTCCGGAGTTGCCGCCGGGTTCTGCGGCGAAGGTGCTGGCGCCTGCGCAGCCGGAGCCGAAGCGGGTGTCTGCGGGGAAGGCGTTTGCGTAACGCTGGGCGTACTTGCTCCTGCCGGAGCAGGTGCCGGGGTGGGTTGCTGCGCAAGAACGACGGATGTGGAGAGACCCGCAAGGGCGAGAAGAAGTGGGAAGCGCATGGCAATCTCCCGGAGGCCGGAGGCCCTGCCGTTCAGGCACAGCACTCGTGTTTCATTGTAGACGTGTTTTTGTAAACGCGGTTTCGACAGGAAGCGAATAGTGGGCAACTGTCAGTTCCGGCAGTAGCCACAGATTCGAGGCCCGCTAATTGCCCTGCTCTATCGCTGCCGACTAACTACGTGCCTTTACCACTGGTTATAGCTTGTACCGTCCGTTGCGATGCCCTGGGCGCCCGAGTGCACGTTATTGATCCCGCCTGCAGTCTCGTCGATGTCCATCAGGGTGTCGGAGGTGTCCGGCATCCAGGTGTCGTCGCGGCCTGTCATCGGATCCACCGGAATGGCCTTCAGATACCCCGACTGCACCAGGTCGTCCAGCGACTGCGGCGCCTTCTCTTTATCGACCGTGTAGCTGTCGATGGCCTGCCGCATCGTGTGCAGATCCTCGCGCAGCACGGCCTCGCGCGCGTGGTGCACAGCATTGATGTAACTCGGGATGGCGATGGCTGTCAGGGTTCCAATGATCGCCATCACGATCATCAACTCGATAAGCGTGAAGCCCCGCTCGCGCGCGTTAGCACGGCCCGTCTTCGGATTGGTCCCTGAGTTCACCATGTGTCGTACTTCGTTCCGTCCAGCCCAGTTCCCTGGCTCTTGGTGTAAACATCGTAGACGTTCTGGCCGCCGAAGCTGTCGGAGGTCGGATCGTCCTGGTTGGATCGCAGGCCCCAATCGCTCGAATTGGTCATAGGATCCACGGGAATCGCCCGCAGAAACCGCACCTTGTGGTCCTGAATGTCGACTCCGTCGACTAGCGTCTGGAGGTCCGGCGGATAGTTATTGGAGTCGGCTTTCGTCTGGATTCCGCCCTTGTCCGCTGCGTCCTTGTAGGCATCAATCGCCCCCCGCATCTCCCAGAGGTCACGGCGCAGTTCGCGCTCTTTCCGGCGCTTTACTTCGAAGCGAGCCACGGGAAGCGCGGCCGTCGCGAGGATCGACAGAATCGCGACCACGATGATGAGCTCTATCAGCGTGACTCCGGCCTCGCCTGAGTTCCGCCGCGTCAGCCTCATCCGCCGTTCACGCAGGGCTCGCATTATTCTCGCCTCACTGGCTTGGACCAGCGCCGCCGCCCGTCGTCACCCGCACTGTTCCCTGGCTGCCAATCGCCGGCAGGCTGTTCTGATGGCTGTCTTTTGCGCCCACGCGAACCAGCGCGAGCTGCGAGGTGCCCGGCGCGATCGCCTTGAAGGTCAGCACGCAGACCGATCCCTGACCGTCCACGCCGCTGGTGTTGGGCGGCCGCTCCACATTCATGGAAACCGCGCCCTGGCCGTCGTCGCGATGGGTCAGCGCTACCGCCTGCCCGTCGTGGCCCAGCAGATCGCCCGCATCGACATTCACCAGCGCCAGCACTTTGGGATCGAACTGCATCTGCAGCGGAACGCCGAACAGATCGTGCGCGTTGGATGCATGCACGATCACCTGGAACGTCGAGCCGACCTGCGTCTGCTGCGGCGTAATGACGGTGAGATTCAGCGGAGTCACCGCGGTGGATGAGGGAATAGTCGCTGCCGCAGCGTCAGCAGCGGACGGTTGAGGTACCGGCCGGCCGGCCGCCGCGATCGCCGGCAGCATGGCAGCGGCGGCGTTGGCGGCCGTCGTGCTGGGACTCGTAGGCGCATAACTGCTCGCGTGCGCACCGGCGGGTGCTTCCGAGCCGTTGCGGATCAGCTCCACCGTCTGGCCCGTGCCGGTATAAATCGCCCGGGTGTTTTCGTCTGTCAGGATGGAGTCGCGAACAATGTGCGGAATGATCAGAAAGACGATCTCATCCGACTGCTGAATCGTGTCGTGGCTCGCGAAGAAGTATTTGAGAATCGGAAGCTCACCGAGTCCCGGCGTTCCGTTGACATTCTTCGTGTCCTGGTTGGTCAGAATGCCCGCCAACAGGCTCGGCTCGCCGTCCTTCAGCTGAATGGTCTGTTCCGCCGAGCGCTGCGAGATGATCGGCTCCGTCACGCCTGAGATTGTTGAGCTTCCGTTTTGACTCGAGACCTCAACCTTCATCTTCAGCGAGACCTCGCGGTCGTAATGCACCGTCGGGGTCATGTCGATGTTCACGCCCACGTCGAGGTACTGGAACTGCGTCTGTACGCCGAGGCTGGCAATGCCAGTCGATACACCGGCGTTGTAGGAGCCGGTCGCGACCGGAATTTTCGAGCCGATTTTGAGGGTCGCGCGCTGGCCGTCGGTCGCGCGAATACGCGGATTCTGCAGGATGCGCGTGTCGGAGTCCGAAAGCAGAGCGTTCACCTGCCCGCCCGTAATCGTCACCGCGAAGTTTGTGGCGTTGAGATTCCCGAGCGTATTGAGCGTAAGTCCGTTGGTTGTGTTGCTTGTGGTGGTGTTTCCCTCGGTGGTGGTCGTCGTGGTGCTGGTTGTGCCCACGCTCTGATTCAGGTTGCTCTGCTGCGGCGTGATCCCGAAGCTTGTCGGCAGCGTGATGCCGAGGTTGCGCTCTTTCTGCCGGCTGACCTCGAGCACAGCAACGTCGACGACGACCTCTGGTTTGGTGCGATCAAGGTCGTTGATGATTTTCTCGGCAAGCACAAGCTCATCCGGCGAGGCGCGAACGACAATCGCATTCTGGCTGGCGATGAGATAAAGCTTCACCTGCTGCGGCATCAGATTGCGAAGCGCGATGAGGATCTCGTTCGCGTCGTTCTGTTGCGAGACGTTTGTCAGGTAAAACACCTGCACCGCCTGCTCGCCTTCCTCATTGCGGTTGGTCTGGTTGTCCTCGGCAACGTAGATCGTGTTCGGGGTTACGGGACGCCAGAAGGTCTTGCTAAGCGTGCCCACAATGCGCAACGCGTCATACAGCGAGACGTTGGTCAAATCCACTGGGATCCGCGGCGAGTTGTACTTCGGATCGAAGATGACGTTCAGGCCGGCGGCCTTACCGATCGCCTGATAGATGACCTTCGTGTCTTCGACCATGTGCAGCGTGATGGGATCATTGGAGACCGGCTGCAACTGCACCGGACCCGCAAGCGAGTCGATATCGCGGCGCACTGCACGCTGATGCGGTGTCTCTTCGTCGACGCCGGGAACGAGCACCTGCGCCTCGGGTCCTGCATTCGACAGCGCCTGGTTGTTGACTCCGGCCGCGCCTGCTCCTGAATTCGTCGCGCCCGGCCCTCGTCCAGCGGGAGCCGCCGCGGACGGCCGCTGCGTGATCTCCAGCTCCTGTGCGGCCGCCTGATTACCGGGATCGATCTGCAGCGCGCGCGCAAACTCGTTGATTGCTCCGCCGATGTCGCCCGACTGACGCAGCACACGCCCGCGGTCTACATGCTGGTTTGCATCCTGAAAGCGCAGTCTTTCGTAGCGCTCCTTATAGGCCATGTCATGCGGACTCTTCAGCCACGCCTGCCGGTACGCCTCGAAAGCAGCGTCGTAATCCTCACGCGCTTCCGCCGCCTCCCCGCGCTTGTTCCACGTCTTCGCCGACTGCGCATGTGCCGAGTTCGCCGGGAGGCCCACACACAGAAACAGACCAAATACGAAAGACAGCGCTGCCGCCATCCTGACCCGTCGGGCCGATAGCGCTCCCTGCAAACTGCCGCTCTTTCCTTGTGCCATTCCTGCTGGATGCTCCCGTCGATCCCACACTCTGGGCTCGGAACGCCGCCGGAGGAAGCCTCCGGAGCGACGCTCGCTGCGCTTCCGGGCTGAGTCTGCTGCGATCTCGAGCGGATGTCTGGGCTCGCTCCATACTACCATCGGGTTTCCACGCTCCCTGCAAAGCAAAACCGCACCCGGAACCCCGCTCACAACCTGCCCACACGGGCCTGCATTCAACCGTGCGCTCCGCAAAGAACACAGTTCTCTCTTGCGTCCTGGGTTGCCCTGTCTCATTGGACGAAGAAGGGCTCATGAGGTCATCCTCCTGTGCTGTCCAATCCGCCCTGCGGCTGTACAACATTGGTGTAGCCGACGTTACCCGGAGCGCCGCATCCGCCGCGCTCTGCTAGCATCGAAGGTTCCCGAGAATGCCACGCTCGCTCTCCAACCCGACCACGTCGACCACGGCCCCAAAGCTCGCCACTAAGGCCAAAGACCGGGACCCTGTCGCCGCCGGTCAGCGCGACGCCGCCTTCAACCGCTCGGCGAGCTTTAACTACTTCCTGAGCGATCGCTTTGAGTGCGGTGTCGCCTTGCGCGGCACCGAGGTCAAGTCCATCCGTGAGGGCAAAGCCAACCTCAAGGACGCCTATGGCCTGCTTAAGGACGGTGAGGCCTTCCTGCTCAACGCGCATATCGGCCCGTTCTCACACGGCAACGCGATGAATCATGAGAGCCTGCGGACCCGCAAGCTGCTGCTGCACAAGCGTGAGATCGAAAAGCTGGCGGCGGCCACACAGGGCAAAGGAACGACGCTAATTCCTGTGCGGCTCTCTTCCGCAACGGCCGCGTTAAGTGCGAGCTCGCCGTCGCCACCGGAAAACAGCAGTGGGACAAGCGCGAGACCGAGCGCAAGCGCGAGGCCGACAAGGAAGCCCGCGCGGCAATAGCCCGCAGCCAGCGCAGGTAAACCTTTGCCCAAAGCTCTTCCTCCGCCGTCCGCGTTACCATAGGGGCAGCAATGACCCCCAAGATTCTCTTCCAAGACCCCGCGGCCTTCGCGACACCTCTGCTCGTTGTCTTT
>DASYBN010000405.1:0-8449 GCA_036500785.1 Acidobacteriaceae bacterium | reverse complement strand
CGGAGGAGGCAAGAGAAAATTTACCGGAGAGATCATCGGGTTTCGCGGGAAAACCATTCTGTCGATGATGACCGAGGAGCCCGTGGGCGTTTGCCGGGGCGATGTCATCCGTGCCATGGGGCGGCGCCCGTCGGTTGCGGTCGGTCCGGAGATGTTGGGCCGCGTGCTCGACGCGAAGGGACAGCCGCTCGATGGAAAGGGCCTGTATCGGTCCTCTTGCGTCATGGAAGTGAGCGGACAGGCCCCGGCGGCGCTCGATCGTCTGCCGATTCGCGAACCGTTGGGCACCGGCGTTCGTGCTCTCGATGCCTTTGTCACCTGCGGGCGCGGGCAGCGAATGGGCATCTTTGGTGGAAGCGGAGTGGGCAAGAGCACGCTCTTAGGAATGATGGCCCGCGGCGCGGCGGCGGACGTGATCGTGATGGCGCTTGTCGGAGAGCGTGGGCGCGAGGTGGGGGAGTTTCTCGAGCTGCTTGGAGACGAGGGTCGCCGGCGGTCAGTGGTTGTGGTTTCGACGTCAAATGAACCGCCGCTGCTGCGTCTGCGGGCCCCGCTGCTGGCGACGGCCGTGGCGGAGGCCTTTGCAGCCGATGGCAAGAACGTGCTGCTGGTGGTGGATTCGCTGACGCGGTTTGCGATGGCCCAGCGCGAGATCGGTCTGGCGGCCGGCGAGCCGCCGACCGCAAAGGGATATACGCCGTCGGTGCTGAACAAGCTGGCAAATCTCGTCGAGCGCGCAGGACGGTTCCAACAGGGAAGCATTACGGCCTTCTATACGGTGTTGATGGAGGGCGATGACCAGCAGGACCCGATCGTCGACACGGTGCGTTCTCTGCTGGACGGCCACATCGTGCTGGACCGTGCACTCGCGATGAAGGGCCACTTCCCGCCCATTTCGGTTCTGGACAGCTTGAGCAGATTGATGCCGAGCCTTGTAGGCACGGAGCATCGAAAGAAGGCCATTGAATTACGTGGTCTGCTGTCCGCGTATGCACGCGCCGAAGACCTGATCCGTTTGGGAGCGTATCAGCGTGGCAGCGATCCGGTGGTGGACCGGGCGATTGAGGCACTTCCAAGGATCGAGGCCTTCCTTCGACAGGAGAGTACGGAGCTGTGTTCGCTCGAGCGATCCGTTGAACTGCTGACGGAGCTCGGGAGCTGAGGATGCGAAGGCCCGGTTCGATGCGCGCCGTGTTGGCGGTCCGCCTCAAGGATGAAGAACGCGAAGAACATCGACTGACAACACTCGGCGGCTCTCTGCGACAGGCAAGGATCAGACACGCAGACATTGCGGAGAAGCTCGCGGCTGCGAGGGCGTCGCGCCTCAATGAGGTGGAATGCAGGGCGGACGGCGCGCAGCATCAGCGGTGGGATGCGGAGATGAAGAATCTGCGGCAGAGGTACTCCGATGCCGCCGCCGACATCGAGACCGCGGAGCGTACCTATGCGGAGCAGATGCAAAGGTTTCTGGCTACGCGAAGAGCGCGGGAAGTGATCAGCGAACTTGAGCAGCGGAATGTGTCTCGATGGAGGGCAGAGCTGCAGGTGCGCGAACAGAAGAGGTATGACGAACTTTTTCTGGCGCGGTTCGTGCGCGAATGAACCAGTTGGCGGTGTAAGGCTTTGGCCCTGCACCCGAAAGAGACAGCGCACGTCCTCGTTCGATGACGATAAAGAGTGTGCAGGGGCTTGCTGTTCGTTTGGAGGAGAGTCGGTTGATGAAGGTGAACACAGTCCTTACGGCGCAGACCGAGGCAACCGCTTCGAAGGCAGCGGCGACACCTGTTGCCAATGCGCTCGGGACCTTCTCCTCTCTGCTGCAGCCGAACGCTGTCGGCGCGAGAAGCGCAACACGAGGCAAGAGCCAGGTGGACAGCGACCCGATCAATGCGTTCGCACCGCGAAAAGCAAAGACTCGGACGGTGCGATCAAGCGACAGTCTTCGAGCCGCAATCACCTCCACAACGGTATCGTCAGCAGGTCTTGCGGTGCAGTCGAACTCTGACACCGTCCAGTTGCCACCGAGCATGGCAGATTCTGACTTGCGAGGAACAGCTCAGCCGGAGCAGCCGCAGATCGAAACCATACGCGATAGAGCACGCCTGCAGCCGTTTGATACTCGTGTCGCTCTGCGCACCGTCGCAGGGGATCTCTCCGATTCGCTTGACGGTGCAACCGAAGACCGTGAAACACAGGCTGCGGGCGAGATGGATGCATCTTCTGCAATCGCTCCGCCGCCCGGCGATCAACAGCGGCCTGCGCCGATTAGTATTCCGTCGCGTTTCAGCCATGCAGGCCAATACGAAGTCTCCGACGCAAGCACAGCGATTGCCGGTTCAGCGCAAGAGATCGCTGGCGGAGCGATACCCTTCGAAATGCCTCTTGCCACACCAAGCTCTGCGGAACAACTCTTATCACCGCAAAGAACTGGTGAGTTGCAAAGATTGGAATTAAATGCAGCCCAGGAAGAGCCGCATGCGATAAGCAGCGACTCTTTGGCCAGTTCTGCAGAACAAGGCCCGCTCGGTGTCTCGGGCCCGATTCAGACGGGCGCCGCCGTCGCCGCGCCGCCGAATTCAGAGCCGGGATCGATTCAGCCGGCTGCAGCCGATGCAATGCAGTCCGGCGCGCAGATGGCGCGAATGGCAACTGACGCGGGCGCGGAGCATCATGAACCATTCTCCAGGTCCGCTGCGTCGGGTCCCGGGAACGCAGCGCAACGCGATCTCGGCCCACAGAATGCCTCTGCACCTCAGGCATTCGCACAGTTCACGCAAGCGCACCAGGTGGCCACGTCGGAAGATGCAGCGCATCACGCAGCAGCGGAGGAACATGTAAGCTCCGTAACGCCGCAAACGGCCATGCAGCATGTGGCCGAGCTCAATCAGGCGAGAGCCTTACAGGGTGCCATGCGCGATTTTCGTGTGGGCGTGCAGACGGAGAGCTTTGGTCGCGTCACGGTACAGGCGGTCACCGAGGGCGGCCAGCTTTCGGCTCAGTTGCTGCTCGAGAACTCTAAGCAAAGCGCCGTGCTGGCGGCCCATTTGCCTGGACTGGAGCAAAGACTCTCCCAGCAGTATGGAGTCAACGCGTCCGTCAGCCTTGCAGGAGGCTGGGAGCACGGATCGGGAGGAAGCACGGGCGACGGCGGCCGCAACAGCGAGTCCTCCCGCGGTGCACAGCCCGAGGATGTGCCGTACGCGCGTGCACGATCTGAGTCTTCGCTCCCAGAGGAAGGCACAGCAGTACCCACCGCAATGCATAGCCGTTATGTCAGTTCAATACTCGACGTCACCGTTTGAGTGAACCAGAGGAGTAGCCGCTGCGAGGCGCGCAACAGGGAAGCAGATCAAGGGAGGTCCGCGATGTCAATTACGCCAGTCACCAGCAGTCTCAGCCCCGTGCAGGCCCATAGAGTACGGGCACACGACACCTCTTCAACTTCAACCTCCACATCGGCAGGCAATAGCATGACCGAAAGCGCTCAGTCCGTCGAGAGCACATTTCTGAGCCTTCTAGCCCAGGAGCTGCAGAATCAGGACCCCACGCAGCCAATGGATCCCACTGACATGGTCGGTCAGATGATCTCGCTCAACCAGCTCGATCAGCTCGCCAATATCAATCAAGTGGTGACGAATGCATTTGGTTCTGCGGACACGGGCGCAACAGCCAGCGTTGCTGCCGCGGGACAGGCCGCAGCCGCGCAGCAGGCGTTCAGCGCGCTGGTTCCGTCCGCCTCCGGAACGACAGCCAACGAAAGCTCCGCTCTGTAACCACTTCTTAACAGTTCGTGAAACGCAGTTCATCCAGATCAGGTCTTCGGGAGGAAACATAGTATGTCAATGTCAACGGCTCTCTCCGGGCTCAACGCCGCCGATACTGCACTGCAGACGATTTCGAACAACCTGGCAAATATGAACACCGACGGCTTTAAGTCGCAGACTTCGAGCTTCTCGGACCTGTTCTACCAGACGCTTGGGACAAGCGGCGGTGGCGATCCCATCCAGTCGGGATTAGGAGTCCAGGTGTCGGGAACGGCGCAGGACTTCAGCAATGGCGCGATTGCGTCGACCGGAGTGAGCTCGAACATGGCGCTCGATGGTGCCGGCTTCTTCGTTCTCCAAAGCAGCTCCGGCGGACAGACGTACACACGCAACGGAGACTTTACGACGAACGCTGCTGGACAACTGACCACGCAGGACGGGCAGTTGGTGCTGGGATATCCGGCGGTAAACGGTGTCATTTCGGCGAACGCTGCGCTCCAGCCGATTAATGTCGGGTCCGGCACGTCGGCCGCGGCGACGGCAACGGCTAACGTGTCGCTCACCACGAATCTGGACGCGTCGGCCGCGGTGAACACGACGTTTCAGTCGCCCATCAGTGTCTATGATTCGCTGGGTGACGCGCATCAGCTGACGGTGACCTATACCAAGACAGCATCGAACACGTGGAGCTACGACGTCACGATCCCGACCGCCGACCTCGCGGGGACTACAGCGCCGCCGGCGACGACCTCCATTGCCAGCGGCACATTGGCCTTCGACAGCTCCGGGCAGCTTGTCCCCACCGCGCCGGCTACGTCCGTCGCACCGGTCACGCTTTCCGTGGGTGCTTTGGCCGACGGAGCGGCGCCGCTGAACGTCAACTGGGACTTGACCGACGCGAACGGAAACTCCTTGTTGACCCAGACCGCGAGCGCATCGAGCAATAATGCGACCACCCAGGACGGCTTTGCGGCCGGCGTGTTGAGCAGCTATGAAGTTCAAGGGGATGGAACCGTGGAAGCGACCTTTTCGAATGGCGAAACGCGCGCCATCGCTCAGGTGGCCGTAGCGGGCTTCGCCAATCCCGAGGGCCTGATCCTTGAGGGAAACAGCCAGTATGCGGCGACCTCATCATCGGGCGCAGCGGTGATCGGCGCCGCAGGAACTGCAGGCCGCGGAACCATCGACGGCTCTTCGGTGGAACAGTCGAACGTTGACATGGCCACGCAATTCTCGAATCTGATCGTGTACCAGCGCGCCTATGAGGCCAACGCGAAAGCGATCACGGCCTTCGACCAGATGGAACAGGCTACGATCCAGATGAAGAGCTAACTGCTCCGTCCGCGCTTGAGCTATGCGGAGACACAGACCACGACTCTCGAGAGCTGAATGCGAGAGAAGGGACTGTGTCCTCCGCATTGCTCAGATGATGAGAAATCACTAAGGAGCGGAGTGCCTCCAGATTAGGAGGCCCTTAGATGAAGGTCGTCACCCCGTTTAGTGCCGTAGCGCGGAAGGCTCCTTAGCCCTGCACAAACGCAATTCTTTGAGAAGCTTCTCGCGCTGTATGGATTTGGTACCACGATTGCATCTCCCATAAGCACTCAACCTTGGAGTGGAGGTGCAAGTCATGCAGCATGCGGAGCCGGCAAAACGAGAAGCGGGACTTGAGATCGTCGCCTTGAGGA
Organism: Acidobacteriaceae bacterium; assembly: GCA_036500785.1. Taxonomy (GTDB): domain Bacteria; phylum Acidobacteriota; class Terriglobia; order Terriglobales; family Acidobacteriaceae; genus Granulicella. The sequence continues at coordinate 2,997 of DASYBN010000405.1, read as the reverse complement.
ACGAAAGGGAAGAAGCGGAGCAGCTATTGATGCGCGCTCACATGCTTCCCTGTCGCCTGCTGCTGGAGGCAGCGGTGATCAATTTCACGGTCGACACGCTAATGAGCCTTCAACCTGGCGCAATCGTGGAGACAGCAGCACAGCACAACGAGGATCTGCTGATTTCCGTCAACGGACAGCTACTAGGCGCGGCAAAGTTCGATGTAACGCGCGACAAGCTTGCAGTGCGCCTGACGGGTGTGGCGTGAGTGTCTGCGCTCAGGAGGCGGAGTGCACGCTCCGCACTGCAGATCAGACAGTTGATCTGCCGACAGCGTGGCCCGAGTTAAGGCAGCTCGGGCTGTTGACGATGCGCTGGTTGCGCCGCCACGGCAGCGCACTGCTGAAGCGGCCGACGGCGCGTCGGCTGCGCGTAGCTGAGACGGTCTCGCTCGGCGAGAAGCGGTTTGTATCGATCATTGAGGTAGACGGGGAGCAGTTTCTGCTGGGAGGATCTGGGTCGGCGGTGACGCTGCTTGCAAAGCTAGAGAGCTCGCAACGCACACCGCAGCAGGCGCAACGGTGCTCCTTTGGCGATGTGTATTCGCAGCTTTGCACGCAAGAATACGACGCGAATGGCTCGGCAAACCGTGTTGGGGAGCTGCCGAAATGAGGTGCCGCGGATACGTTCTACTCGCTCTAATCACCGTGTTCGCATGCCGGCTGGCAGACGCGCAGGCCGCTGGGTCGTTCGAAGGTGGCGACTCCCGAATGTCTGGCGGCATTTCAGCGGCAGACAGCCAAGTACAAACAAGTGCTGCGAGCGGGATACCTTTCCTGGATCCTGAAAATCAATCGTCGAGCGGCAATCAGCGCGCGCTGGCACCAGCTCCCGCAGCGGTGGCAGCACACGGAAGCCCGAAGCCGAATGACGGCGGGCTGCGTATCTCCGGTCTTGGAAACAGCTCGGCTCCGTGGACGATCGTTGTTCTGCTCACGTTCCTGACGCTGATCCCCTCGTTGATGATCTGCCTCACGCCGTTCGCGCGTCTGCTGATCGTTTTTCACTTTCTCAGGCAGGCACTCGGACTTCAAACGACCCCTTCCAATCAGACTCTGATTGGCCTTTCGCTGGTGCTTACGTTTTTCATCATGCAGCCGGTCGGAGATCAGATCTACCACGCGGCGATTCTTCCTCTGGAGAGCGGCAAGATCACTGCCTTCGACGCCCTCTCGCAAGGAAGTGATCCGCTGCGCCATTTCATGGCGCACTATGTGCGGGAGAAGGATGCGGCGATGTTTCTCGATATGGCTCATGTGGCGCGACCACGCACGATTGATGACATCCCAATGCGAGTGATGATGCCTGCCTACATCGTCTCCGAGATGCGAGCTGGCTTTCAGATTGGTGCGGTCCTGTTTCTCCCGTTCCTTGTAGTCGACATGGTTGTTGCATCAATCACAAATGCCGTCGGGATGATGCAACTCCCTCCGGTAGTCATCTCAACCCCGCTCAAGCTGATGCTCTTTCTCATGGTTGACGGCTGGCACCTGTTGGTCGGTGCACTCGTTAGGAGCTTCAACTGATGGGAACCGATCAGGTCATCGCCCTCGGCAGAGGCATGCTGATCGAGGTCGCGCTACTCGTCGCGCCTCTCTTGATGATTGCCGTGGCCGTGAGCTTTGTCGTCAGTGTGTTCCAGGTCCTTACCTCCCTTCAGGACCAGACGTTGTCGGCCGTACCCCGGCTGCTGTCCACCGGAGTTGCCCTCTTTGTACTGATGCCGTGGATGTGGCGACATCTAGCGTTCTATACACTCCGTCTCTTCTCAGATTTTCACGGAGTGCTGCAATGATTGAAGTGCCGCTCGAGAAGGTCATCCTCGCCTTCCTGGCAATCTCGGTCAGGATCACGGGGCTGATGCTATTCGCTCCGTTGTTCGGCAGCGTCTCCGTGCCCCCTCAGCTGAAGGCCGCATTTGTCATCGTATTTTCAATTCTTCTGTATCCAGTCCTCTCCCCGGGACTCGCTCTTCTGCGGTTGAACCGTTGGCCAGAGATGGTCTTTGGTGAGCTGTTGATCGGCGCAGTCCTAGGCATCGTCACAAACCTGGTGTTTGACGCCGCTCAGATGGCCGGCCAGGTACTCAGTATGCAGATGGGCCTGTCGCAGGCCAGCCTGTTCGATCCTATGACGCAAGCAGACTCTACCGTTCTGGCGGTCTTTCACCAGACGATCGCGATGCTCATCTTTCTGAGCCTGGATGTACATCTCTGGCTTCTCCATGCCATTGGTGAAAGCTTCTTCGCGCTCCCACCAGGATCGATGCACATCTCCGAGGTGTTTACGCTTGGCATTCTCCGGATGGGGGGACAGGTGTTCGTGCTCGGACTGCAGATGGCAGCGCCGATCTTCTGCGCAACATTGCTGGCGGACGTCGTGCTCGGGTTGCTCGGCAGGGCATCGCCTCACATGCCTTTGATGATGCTTGGGCCGGCGCTGAAGACTCTCCTCGGCCTCGGCGTTCTGTTTGCTGCATTGAAGTACTGGCCCTCGCTTCTCGACGGCTTCTTCCTCGAGTCCTTGCGTGCGTCCGATCGGATGCTGGAGCTGGCGCGATAGACCATGGCCGATTCGAAGACTCAGAAGCCAACTCCACACAGGCGAAAAAAAGCGCGCGAACAGGGCCAGATCGCCAGGTCGCGAGAGCTTGCAGGAGTTCTGGCGCTCATCGGTACAGCGGTCACGATCTCCGCCCTATGTACGGACATGGCCGGACAGTGGACGACGTTCTATCGAGGGTTGCTGGTCTCTGCTTCCGAAGATGATTTCAGTCCCGGCGGACCGGTGCTGTTCTGGACCGCTCTGGAAGTACTGCGCTGGATCGGTCCGGTGTTGCTGGTTGCTCTGCTTCTGTCCGGCGGCGTAATGCTCGCGCAAGGCGGACTGAACTTTGCGCCCGCTGCATTGACGCCGAAGTTTGAGCGCTTCAGTCCAGCCAATCGCTTGCGCCAGAT
>DASYBN010000404.1:0-3542 GCA_036500785.1 Acidobacteriaceae bacterium | reverse complement strand
GCCATGGCCAGCCAGCCCGCCTACCTGCACACCTCCTACACCGGCCAGAACGTCGCGCTCACCCAACCCTCCTGGCGCGAAGCCATCCCCAGCGCCATCACGAACAGCCTCATCGCCCTCGCGATCGCAATCCTCCTCGCGCTCTCTTCGGTCTTCCGCAACAAGCTTCCGCGCAACATTCGCGTCGGCGCCTTCCTCGAGCGCGGCTTCCGTCCGCTCCGCGAGCTGCAGAGCGGCCACCCTGGCGACTACGTCCTCTGGATCACCGTCGGCACCGCAATCTTCGGCTCCGCAAGCCTCCTTCTCCTGCGCCGCTAACCCTCGCAAACGCTACTCAGCGGGCATCACCCGACGTAGCGGGTACCACCCTACGTAGCGGTATCCTTTGCGCACATGATCACGTGAGGCAACACACTCGACACCCCCACACTGTCATCCTCAGCGCCGCGAAGGAGACCGACACCCAAACACGCTGTCATCCTGAGCGAGCGCAGCGAGTCGAAGGATCCCCGCATTTGCCCTTGCTGTTGCCTTCGCCTTCGCCTTCGCCTTCGCCTTTTTGGCGTGTCATTCCCGAAGGGAATCTGCTTCTCCGTACTACCGCAGCGCCTCTGCTCCACCGCGCACTGCAGCCGCCACAAACCTTCTCCCCGCCCACACCATCACAGCCGTCGCGACCGCCGTCCCCATGCACCAGCTGCAAACCCTGCGAAACCGCACCACCTGCCGCGTCGCATTGAACCCCGCCGCGCCGCCATCCAGCAGCAGCTTCGCCCCCAACGCCTTCCGCGCCATCTGCGAGCGATCCGCCACACATGCCAGCGCCAGCGTCGTTCCATAACTCGCCAGCCCCATCAGCCCATCCGGCACACCGAACGGATGCGCCATCTCCGACTCCGTAATCGCGTCCGACTCGAACAACGCACCCGGCGGATCAGGCAAATGCTCCAGCAATCCCAGCTGATGCAGCGCCACCGGAACCAGCGTGCCAATCGCCACGCCACACGCAGTCAGCAGAAGCACGCGATCCGCTGCCTCGCTCACGAGCTCCTCTTCGCCAGCAGCGTTCCCCCCGCCGCCAGCACAATCGCCGCCGCCGCGAGAAACCACGTCCGATGCAGCGCCACAAACACCTCCGCGCTCGTGCGCTTCGACCGATCGTCGAACCTTCCGCGCGCGCTGTGCACACCCGGCACATAGTTGTACAAATCGTTCGGCGCATTCGGATCGCGCGGCTCGCCCTTGATCTGCTGCGACGCATACCCCGTCTTGCCGAGATATCTGTCCAGCAATCCCGGAATAATCCTCTGCCCAAGAATCGCCGCAATCGTCGGCGCGCCCACCCAGTACTCCCGCCGCGGCCTCTTCGCCATCCCCGCAGCCACAACCACCTTCGCCGCGATCTCCGGCTCATAAATCGGCGGAACCGGCTGCGTATCGTTCGGCAGCCTGTTCTTCACCCAGTTGAACTGCGTCGTGTTCATCGCCGGCATATGCACCGCCGTCAGCTTCACGTCGCTTCCATCATGGATCAACTCGCAGCGCAGCGAGTCCGTGAATCCATTAATCGCGTGCTTCGCCGCGCAGTACGCCGACTGCAGCGGAATCGACCGATACGCCAGCGCCGATCCAATCTGCACAATCGTTCCCTTGCCCTTGCCGTTCTCGCGGCGCATCATGCGCCTCAGCGCGGCCAGCGTTCCATGCACAAACCCGAGATACAAAACATCCGTGACGCGCTTGTAGTCCGCTGCCTCCATCTCCTTCACCGGAGAGAACACGCTCACCATCGCATCATTCACCCACACGTCGATCGGCCCAAACGTCTCTTCGACCCGGCTCGCCGCGGCCTCCACCTCCTCCGCGATCGCGACATCCGTCGGCAGCACCAGCGCCCGTCCGCCCAGCACCTCACACTCCTGCCTGCACGCGTCCAGCGCCTCCGGATTCCGCGCCAGCAAACCGATCCGCGCGCCCTCGCGAGCGAACGCATGCGCAATCGCGCGCCCCAATCCTGCCGACGCGCCCGTCACCACAACTACCGATCCTTCCGCCATCGCCTCTCCTCTTACGCCTTGCTCTCCTTAGGCTCCGTCGCGTCCTCACCCGCCGCCGCTGCCGTCACCAGTTCATGCAACGCATGCGTCACCGCCGCGTGAACCTCCTCCCGCATCGCCTCGCGCACGCCCTCCACAACCTCCTTGGGCTCCAGCTGAACGTCGTCCTTCCTCTCCAGCACCCGATCGAGCACCTGCTCCATCGCCGGCACCAGGTTCAGCTCCTTCACCACCTTCTTCGCCACCTTCTTCGCCGGCACGTTGATCAGGTCGGTCACCCCGGTCGGCTGCGCTGCAGGCGTCGCGCTCTTCCAATCCTCATCGAACACCGCGATCATCTTGCTCGCAATCTTCGGATCCTTCACGATGATGCCAATCTCTCGCCGTGCCTCCATCTCCAGCTTGCGCAGACTCTGGCTGCCCAGAAAAACCGCCTTGCCATCACGCATAATCGCCCGCGCGTGCAGCCGCATCGATAGCTTGCGCGCGGGCAGCGTCCCGCCCTTATTGCTCGTATTGCCGATCACCCGCACATCCACGCCCTGCGAGATCTTCTCGTTCAGCAGCTTCACAAACTCCGCATCGCTGATCTTCATCTCGTACATCAGCAGCTGCTTCTTCGCTCCCTTGATGAAATCCGTCAGCACCTCGCGCGCATTCACCGGACTCACGACGAAGTCCTTGTTCCCGGCCGTGTAAGGCATCCGCTTCGAATCGCATTCGAACAGCCGCACCGCCTCGCTCACCAGCTCCTTGTTCGTCGTGCTCACCGCAAACGACCGGCTCATACTGATGTCCAGATGCGTGAAGTTGAATGCCAGCAGCAGCAGCTCCTTGCCGTCGACAATCAACATCTTGCCGTGATATCGCACCAGGTCATCGGCCGTTCGCGTCACCGTAATGCCGCGCTCCAGCGCCCGCATCTCAAACCGCCGCAGAACCTTGTCGCCGCCGCGATTGGTAAACGCCACCAGCGCCTGGACGGCCACTCCGCGCTCCACCGCTTCCACCAATGCCTTCTCAATCTCCGGCCGGTCCAGCCTGAAGATCAATATCTGCACGCTCTTTTTTGCTCTGCGAATCGCATCCAGAATTGGCTCAAGACCGTCCTCAGGCTGCACGAATAGCTTCACGTTCATCCCCGCCGAGGCACACGTCTGACAGTCCCGTGTCTCACCCGTCTCTCTGGTTGAAGGATGCAGTATCTACCCCGGGGGGATGTTTTTCTCTTCGCGACGGATAGCCACAAGTCGTGCCAAATGCCTCTAACTAGGTAGCTTTTGAATGCCATCTCGGGAGATCACCGATGCTCCGCTTCGCACGACTTGCAGTTCTGTCCGCGGCCTGTGCCGCCTTCGCCAGCGCCTCTTTGTACGCGCAATCCCAGCCGGATTCGTCGGCCCAACCATCTCCCGATCAGCAGACGCCAGCGCAGCAGCAGACTCCGCCGCCAGCCCAGCAGACTCCGGCCGCCACGCCGCAGAA
>DASYBN010000403.1:0-3100 GCA_036500785.1 Acidobacteriaceae bacterium | reverse complement strand
GGGCGCGGGCTCGGCCGGAACCGCAGTCCCGCTGGGCTCCGCGGCCACGCCGTCCAGGTGATACTTTGTGAGCCCTTCCTTCAGGATGCGAAACGCATCTTCCGGCGTGTCGGCGTACTGGAAGAGGTCGAGGTCCTTGGGTGAGATTGCGCCCTTCTCGACCAGCATGTCCATGTTGATCACCTGTTTCCAGTAGCTCGATCCATAGAGAACGATGGTGATCTTTTTTGCGAGCTTCTGCGTCTGGTCCAGCGTGAGCAGCTCGAACATTTCATCGAGCGTGCCGAACCCGCCGGGGAAAACCACGAGCGCCTTCGCGAGATAGGCGAACCAGTATTTGCGCATGAAGAAGTAGTGGAAGTTGAAGTTGAGCGCCGGCGTGATGTAGGGATTCGGATACTGCTCGAAGGGCAGCTTGATGTTCAGCCCGATCGTCTTTCCGCCCGCCTCCCACGCGCCGCGGTTGGCCGCCTCCATGATGCCCGGGCCGCCGCCTGAGGTCACGACGAAGCGATGCCTGCGACCGGGCAAACCCTTTGCCCACTCGGTGACGAGGCGCGCCAGCGTGCGTGCGTCCTCGTAGTAGTGCGCCATCTCGACGGCGGCTTGCGCGCGGTTCCGCTTCAGCTCGGTCGTCTCGCCGCTTGCAAGCTCCTCGCCCTTGGCCGGCTGCTCCGACTCCGGAGCAAGCTGCGTCGAGCCTGTATTGTCGAGCAGCTCCAGCTCCTGGTTGGCAACATCCAGCGCGCGAAACCGCGCCGAGCCGAAGAACACGACGGTGTCCTGGATGCGCTCGCGGCGGAAGCGCGCCATCGGCTCGGTGTACTCGGCCATAATGCGCAGCGGCCGCCCGTCGGGCGAGTCCAGGAACGATCCGTTTTCATACGCCAGAGGGGCAGATTCCAGCCGCTCCAGTCCATCTTGAGTCGTTTGTTCGATTTCGTCAGGCACGAGAGCTATTCTCTCGCGTCCGGACATGAATTCCTAGCGCGACCTGTATGAGTTACCAGTCTCGTTCACTCCGCGCGGAGCCTATCCTGTGCTCGGCGCTGCGGCCAAGCGGCACTCACTTCGAACTCGAGCCGGCCCATGCGTATCCGCCGATTGTTAGGCCTCGTCGCACTTACTCTCATCGCCGCCCTTGCGGACGGACAGCAAGGCGCTGTCGGCGATCCTGCTGTTGCGAGCATCACCGGCGTCGTGGTTGATCCGCAGGATGCGCTGATCCCCGGCGCGACCATTCATGTCGGTGGCGATCGAGTGCCCGATCGCTCTGCGAGCACAGACGGCGTGGGTGCGTTCGCTATCAACGATCTGCCCTCCGGCACGGCGCTCCGTCTCACCGTGAGGGCGGAGGGGTTTGGCGAGTGGCACTCCGAAGAGGTGGTGCTAACGCCCGGCGAGATGCTGGACCTCAAGAGCATCAAGCTGGTAGTCGCCGTTGCGGTTTCAGCGGTCGCCGCAGCCACGCCGGAAAAGGTGGCGGTGGAGCAGGTGGAGCTTGCCGAACGGCAGCGCGTCTTCGGAATCTTTCCCAACTTTTACGTCGCGTATGACTCGCGCTTTGTTCCCCTGTCGCCGAAGCTCAAATTCCGGCTTGCGGTGCGAACCTCGACCGACGCCGCGACGTTCGCCGGCGCGGGATTTCTGGCCGGGATCGATCAGGCCTCCGACGTGGCCCCGCATTATGAGCAGGGAGCGTCCGGCTACGCGAAGCGCTTCGGAGCGTCGTATACAGGCACCGTGACGTCGGTGGTGCTCGGCGGCGCCGTCTTTCCAGTGCTGCTGCATCAGGACCCGCGGTACTTCTACCGCGGCACGGGAAGCAAGAAGTCGCGCGTGCTGCACGCCGTGCTGTCGCCCTTCATCGCGCGAGGCGATAACGGCCGTCATCAGGCAAATATTTCCAGCATGGCCGGCGACATCAGTTCCAGCGCAATGACCAACCTCTACTACCCGAAGATCGATCGCGGTGTGGGGCTTGTGTTCCGCGGGACGCTCGAGATCACCGGGGCGCGCATGGTCACGGCTCTGTTGCAGGAGTTTGTGCTGGGCAGGTTGACTACGAACTCCGGCCGCGCGCGCGACCGCTGATATCCGCCGCTAGGATCTGTAATCGCGATAGTGCAGGAGCTCGCTCACGCCGATCCAGATGTCGATCAGGCCGATGCCGCTCAGCACGCCGCGCATCCAGCTCCTGCCGAGGAAGCTCGCCACGGCGGGATGCGCCAGCAGCAGCCCGTTGGAATCGAAGTATCGCGGGGACCAGGGCAGAATCGTCAGCAGTCCGCCGATGTAAAAGCAGAACAGCACAAGCACGATGAGACTCATGCGCTGCAGCCACACGGGCGCGGGCGCCGGCACAGCCTGCGGACCTTCCTTGCGCGGCCCGGAACGCTGTGCTGCCTCTCGCGTGAACAGCTCGCCCTGCGTTGCCATCCCACAAGGCTAGCAGGGGGGAGCGGGCGCTGTCTTGCTCGCCTACTGGGGCTGTGTCTGTGGCCTCGGCTCGTCCGGGGATGGCTTCTGTCCTGGCGCGGGAGATGCCTGCGGAGTGTGCTCCGTCTGTGCCTCCGCCTCGTGACGCTCCGCCTTGCGGCGTTCCTTCTCGGCTTTGCGTTCGGCCTTGGTCTGTTCGCCATCGGTTGCGGCGTTGGCCTTCTGCTCTGCCTTGTCGGCTTTGTCCCGCTCACGCTTGGCCTTGTCGCCGTCCAGCATCGCCTGCCGGTTCGACCGCAGATCCTTTGCCATGTCATTGGCGCTCTCGTTTGCCGTACCGTGCATCGCCAGCCCGAAGTGCACATCGTGCTGGGTTCCGCTGACGGAGATCGGCAGCTCCAGTCCCGCGCCATCTTTTCTCAGGAACGGATCGACCGGCTTCAGCAGCCAGCTCTTCCATCCGGTCACCATTTGCGACGCGCTTGCCTGCGTGCGCACGTGTCCCTTGAACTCGAACAGGTTGCCATCCATCGAGTACACGCCGTTCAGCAGCACCTGCGCGCCCGGGATCTGATAGTGCAGATTGTTCACGGCGACCTGGCCGTGCGCGATGGAAAACGTCGCCGACATAGCCGAGCTGACCTCGGCCTGCCTATCCGTG
>DASYBN010000402.1:0-34031 GCA_036500785.1 Acidobacteriaceae bacterium | reverse complement strand
GGTGATAATCGGCGACGACGAACGGTCCAGACGTAATACGCCCCTCGCTCGGGTGTTCGGCTGGCTCGATCGCAATTTCGTCGAAGACCTTGCCGATACCGATCACCCGTTTGGGCAGATGAACAGTCACAGTCCTTGCGTCTGGTGTTTCAACCGTTACGCCTGACGCAGAGACGAACTCCTCGGCAGTCGGCGCGTGAGTGGATGGCAGCAGAACACGCCGGATCGACCAAGCGACGTCTTTCGATGTAAGGCTGCTGCCATCAGAGAATTGCAACCCGGGACGCAGCCTGAACATGAGAGTCTTGCCATCTGCAGAAAGGGTCCAATTCTCCGCTAGCTGCGGCTCAATGTTTTGGGTAAGCCGATTGAAGCGGAGAAGGACGCCTGCCGTGAGATAGCGCACCAGCTCAGACCATTGATCATCGACCTGCGCCGGATCGAAGGTCTTCGGATCGGACCCAATCGTCCATACCAACTCGCCGGGCAATCGCGGCGCCGATTGAGCGGCACATGTAGCCGTAAGAATCGCCGCAAGAATTATGGAGTTCCCTATCCGAAGATGACTCGAGAGATGCACGATTTAAGCCTCCACGGGAATCGCTTCAATAAGAAGCAGCGCGATAACAAGCAACGCAACTGGGAAATAGATCCACCGGGTCTGGAAGAGCATTGCAGAGTTATTGAGTTGGAGTAACATGCCGCCCCAGGACGGGAGCGGTTCGCCAATGCCTAAGCCGAGCGCACCCAGGTTTGCCTCTGCGATGACGAAGGCCGGCACGCAAACAAGGAACTGCGGCAACAGAAGCGGAATGAGATTGGGCAGTACGTAGCGAATGACTTGCTTACGCCGCAGTCCTCCCGCACGCGCATACACCATCCATTCCGCGTTCTTCATGCTGAGAGAGCCTCGGTACACGGCTCGTGCGCATGCGGGCCAGCCCAAAGCCGCGAGAACCAGGAACGTGATCATCGCCGAGTTTGCCGGTGATGCCGTCAAAGGAAGTGCGGATCGAACGATCATCAACAGAAACAGCCAGGGCAAGGCGAGAAAGACATCGCAGACCAGCGTGGCAAGCCAGCCCAGTGCAGCCGGACCGAAGGCCGCAAGCGTGCCCACTGCGGCTGCGGTTGCGGTGGTCACCACTGCCGCCGCTAACGCGCCCCCCAGACTGAGCAGAAATGCCGATGCGACCCGTACCGCCCGATCGCGTCCGAGCTCATCCGTGCCCGCGATATGTTGCCTTGACACGCCCGCCAGCGGCGAATCGCGATCCTGGCGTGAGTAACTCGCCCCAGGCGTCAGCAGAATTGCCGTGGCAAGCAATACCAGCCCGATGAGCAGCCACGCGGCAAACCGATTGAACCTCATGCGGTGGCCCACTCGACCGGCCCAACCGGGCGGTTGGCAAGCGCCCCTGAAATCGTGACCGCCAGAGTTACGATCATCGTCACAGCCAGCAGCACCGGCAGATCACGGTTCAATGCGGCGTTCCATGCCAGCTGGCCCAGACCCTGCACGTTGAAGATCACTTCAGTTGGGACCAGCGCACTCAGAGCGGTCACCATGGACAAGCTGGCGAGTGCACCAATCTGCGGTGCGGTTGCAGGCAGAATGTGTGCCCACAACAGCCGCCGCACCGTAATGCCTTGAGCACGAGCCTGCAGCAGGTGCGGCTCGAGCCACCCAGAGCGCAGCGTGCGATGAAGAAACTTGAAATCGCGGGCCGCAAGCAGAAGGGCCATCACCAGGACTGGTCCTCCTCGATCGGTCAGCAGGCAGAGCGTCGCCATCGCCGCGGTCGGTACAGCTAGCAAAAGCGCGGCTGGCGCCTGCCACAACAGCGACGGCTTACGCCCCGCGCTCGAAATGAGCGACACAGACAGAGCAAGCGACCAGGCGAGGATCAAAGCTCGCAGCAGCAGCCCCCCTGTTACAACAAGCCGCGGCCAGATGAGCTCGAATACCGGTACGCCATACTGCCTGGAGATGCCGGCATCTCCCCGCGTCCACCCGGCGATCTCTAAAGAAAGCAGATGAACGAGCGATCCGCTGCGCGCAGCCTCCGTCGACAGTTCAGCGCGCGCGTTGCTGGCATACCGCGAATCCATCTCACGCGTGTCACTCAAGTAACCGGGAGCAAATCGAACCAGGGCAGTGGACCCGATCAATACCAGGAGAACCACGGCCAGCATTCGCAGGAACCATTTCAAGGTGCCAAAGGCCCGGTTCATCGGCTTCACATGCCCTGCCACGCCAGCTCTTTCACCATGCTGCGGCGCCCTTTCGTCTCCGTCTCCGCCGCGTCAACGCGTATTTCGTTTTGTAGAGAGACTGAATACCTGGATCCGATCGCTTCGAGGATGCGGAGATGATCTCTTGAAAATGCCGCGTGTTCTCGGGAGTAGACCGTAAGCACCGCATACATCGCGCCGCCGGCATCGACTAGCGGAGCCGAGAGTGCGGAACTGCTTCTCGTAAACAATCCACTTTCCGCGCGGAAATTTGGCTCCACGGTTGGATTACCGTTCACGATGGGCCGCCGGTTCTCCGCAACCCAGCCGGAAAGTCCCTCACCGATGGATATCGATCGTGCCGAAAACGCCTCGGCACAGGGACCCTCAAGATAAGGCGTAAGAATCGAGCCCTCCGACTTGAGGTACACGGCCAGACAGTCAAAAGGAATGAGCGGCTGCAGGCGCTCAAACATCGACGAAATCGTCGCGCGTGCGTTCAGGAGGCCGTCCAGCATCTGGCTTAGTTCCAGGATCGCCTTTGCCTCCTGATCGGCTGCAACGATCGGACGACGCAGCTCGGAATGCGGCCTGACGGCGATAGCCCCGGAACTCTTGGTCCGCTCTGACTCAACTATGTCGAGGAAGACCTGGGCTCCCTGTTCCGGCTCAAATCCGGCTCTCGGAGCGACGCCATTCGCGATGAAAATGTCAGTGTTCAGTGGCGCTACGTCTTCGATCTGCTCGCAGGCCAGCTCCTCGAGTCGGGGATAATGCTCTTCCAACAGCCTGACGATTTCCGGATCGAATTGGATTCCAGCCTTGGCCCTCATGTGCGCCATGGCTTGATCGAGCGGCAATGCCGAGCGGTAGGGCCGATCGGATGCCAGCGCGTCGAAACAATCCACTACGGACAGAATGCGTGCTCCAATCGGGATCTCTTCTGCTTTAAGACCGTCGGGATATCCGCTCCCATCCCACGCCTCATGGTGCGACCTGACAATGGGCACCACGGGATATGGAAATTGCACACGCACCAATATGTCGGCGCCCACCACCGGATGGATCTTCATCTTTTCGAATTCGTCAGGGGTCAGTTTGCCAGGCTTGTTGATGATGTGCTCAGGCACTGCCAGCTTCCCGATGTCGTGGAGGAACGATGCGGTTACGAGCGCCTTCATGACTGATTGGTCGAGCCCCATGATTTTGCCCAACTCCGAAGCATAGACGCGAACCCGCATCAAATGCCGATGTGTGCCCTGGTCCTTGGCTTCGATCGCCATGGCGAACCCTTCGATGGTTCGAAGCTGCAGCGCTTCTATCTCTGTTATGTGCCGCTCGCGATCCCGAACGATAGCCATCTGCGCGCAGTAAGCTCGATAAATGATGTAAACCAGAGGTATCAGCAGCAGTGATGTGGTCCAACCGAACTTATTGCTGATGAAATTCGTGAAGGCAGCCAACACTGCGCCGACAAGGTAAAACGGAAAATACCAAAGGTACTCTTCACGCCATTTCTTAAAGGGCGCAGCCTTTGACTCCCAGCTGATGACCAGAACCACAGGAATCGTATTCGCGACAAAGTAAACCATTGCCGCTACCGCGAGTGCCGGCGCCACTTCTGCGTGCGGCTTGAAAGCCGCATACGTATACCAGGCCAGCACCGTGGCCGTGATTACATTAGTTACGTTGAAGAGGATCTGAATCAGGGTAAATGGTCGAATCACTCGGATGCGGCACTGAGCGAAGACACTGCATGCTGCAAGGGCAACCGCCTGAAGCGGAGAGAGTTCCAGGATGCCTAAAAGGATGAACGGGAAATTCACCGACATCGTCCCGTTGCTCTTTGGCATCGCTACCTTCATCCCTGAGCTGAGGAGGATGGCAGCCAGATACACAAAGAAGTGAAGCCATTGCTGAGCAGGGTGCCCGTGTGTCGAATACAAACTTACGACCGCTCCGGCCCCCACCGCCGCCACGAGCGCCTTGGCTTGAATCGTCATGATTCCCTCTCAATTTGCCCGGCTGCAAGTGGACTTGTTGGCCTACCTCCTCCTTGCCTGTTGTCCGGAACCAGGGAATGACCAAACTAACTTGGCATTCGGCGCTCATGTTACGTAGCTTGACGTCCACTCCCAATGCGCCTTTAGTGGCATCAGTAGCTGTAAATTCGGACTTACCGATCCGGGGCTCGACTAAGGCCCCAGAAGTTCTGGAAGCTGCGGATTGCGCCGCCCCTCCCTACGTCACGTGAACGCGCTGCTCGTCGCGGTTTTCGGCCTGCAGCAGTTGGCTGCATTGTTGAAGGCCGAAGTCAGCGAAGGTGGCGACACGTCTCAGTCCGCACAGATGAGTCGCACCGCCTCATAATCGCGACACGATGAAAGATCGCTCCGCAAGCTGCAACTAACACATGCCACGTACCTTAGAAGGTATCTGGCGTCGAACCATTGCCGTAGGAGAGCGCCTTACAGAAGTAGAAATTCCAGCTTAGGCACGCTTTTATCAACGAACAATGAGCATTAGCCGTCGGCCCTAAGACTTATTGCTGGAAAATCCGTGAGTGTTGTGTAACTATTGGCGCCAGACCGGAGGGCGTTCGCTCGTTATGCGAGCAGAATCTCTCACGGCTCTCCTCTTCCGCGATTCGGGCCTTCGACTGGTCTGTTATTACTGAGAGATCCCGGCGTCGAGGGATAGTGTGCCAGTTCGTATCCTTACTCTTCTGGATGGGAATCATGGCCAGGCAAGATCAGACTGTCGAGCAATTATTCGGCTCCGTTCTCAATCAAAAGCCTGAGGATCGCTGCGCCTTCCTTGATGGCGTCTGTGCAGGCGCGCCGGAACTAAGGCAACGCGTTGAGGAATTGCTGCTCGCCGACGAACGAGCCGGCAGCTTGCTCGGGAAGCAAATACCGGCGTTCGCCCCCCGGAAGCTTGCCGCTGTTCCATCAGAGCAAGCAGACGACAGGTCTGGCAAATCTAGTACTTCAAGAACAGCCGGCAAGGGCAGCAGGTTCGAACCGGGACAGATCATCGCTGGGCGCTTCATTGTCATCCGCCTCATCGCTCGAGGCGGTATGGGAGAGGTCTATGAGGTAGAAGATCGCGAATTAAAAGGAGTCCACGTCGCCCTCAAGACGATCCTGTCACAAATCGCTGCTGACTCTTCAATGCAAGAACGATTCGAGCGCGAGGTGCTCCTTGCCCGCCAGGTAGTCCATCCTTACCTTTGCCCGATCTATGACATCTTCCACTGGCA
Organism: Acidobacteriaceae bacterium; assembly: GCA_036500785.1. Classification (GTDB taxonomy): domain Bacteria; phylum Acidobacteriota; class Terriglobia; order Terriglobales; family Acidobacteriaceae; genus Granulicella. The sequence continues at coordinate 28,534 of DASYBN010000402.1, read as the reverse complement.
ACGTTCTGATGGCGACGTCACATTTTTGACCATGAGACTCCTGCGCGGCGAGACTCTCGCAGCGAGAATAGAGCGTGAAGGCCCTGTGTCGTTAGCTGCGGCGACCAGCATTGTTGCGCAAGTGGCTGCAGGCCTCGACGCCGCACACAAAGCCGGTATTCTCCACCGGGACATCAAAGCTTCCAACATTATGCTTGAGGGTCGGGGACAAGACCTCTTTGCGTGCGTCACGGATTTTGGTCTCGCGAGGCCCAGCAACAGTGACTGCACCTGCTTGACTGTGGATGGCGTAGCCGGAACCTTGGGGTATCTTGCGCCAGAGCTCTTTTATGGCGATCCGCCCTCACCCGCAAGCGACGTCTTTGCTTTCGGTGCAGTAATTCACCTGATGCTCACCGGGCGTCTGCCCCAGTTCAGTACGGAAGCCAAGCTCACGCTCATCTCCGCTCCTATTAGCGACCTGCCGCCGGAATGGAAAATACTCATCGCTGGCTGCCTGGAGCCGAGTGTATCTCGCCGCTATCAAAGCATCGCCGCCGCAATCGAACCGCTAAGTCAGACCCACCAGCGACAACAACGCCCTTCGACCGATCGGATTCATTTCTCTCGAAGGTATGTACTAGCTGTTGGAGCGGGTGTAACCGCGGCTCTCGCCGGGGGGATCTGGATCGATTGGCCCAACCTGCTCTTTATATTGGAACCACTTCCCGAAAGACGATCCGTTGCACTAATGGCGTGGCCAACGAGTGATCTCGGTGCCGTTGTCTCCACGATTCTTAATTCGATAGGTTCGCGGTTAGCTCGCGACGAGGCTACGATCAAGAACCTCCTGATCATAAGCTTCAATGATGTTCCGCATGGCAACAATTCGTCCCTGATCCCCTCCGAATCTGTAAGCGCGCTCGGTGCGAATCTTGTGCTCGCGGCTTCTCTTCGAGCAGTTGGATCTAGAATCGAGCTTACCTTGCAAGTGCTCGATGCTGCGACGCAACGCGTGCTCCGCAGATCGAAAACATCCAGCACATCTGCGGAGGTTAGTTCACTGATCGACAAAGCCTCCCAGGCAGCGGCGAGACTCCTCGACCTTCCGGTTCACGAGAGGTCGCTAAAGGATCCAGATGAACTTAAGCATATTCCTCCGGACGCATTCCGGGCTTTCAGTGAGGCGGAACAGCTCGCAAATGAGCCGAACAATACCGGCTTCGACAAATCGATGCTCAAGTACCAACAGGCCCTGGAGATCGATCCTCATTTCGCCCTTGGTTACGCAAAGCTTGCCATCCTTTATACGAGGAAATACCTCCTGGACGGCGAGGCCGCTCAACTGAAGCTTGCGCAAAGCAACGCTGCTCTGGCGCTTCGCTACAACCCCACTTCGGCGAAAGGCCTTCTTAGTCAGGCTCTGGTGTTCCTTTATTCCGGCAAGACGGCAGAGGCATTCGATTTTTTTTCCAAATCTCTCACGGTCGACCCGGGCAATCCTGAGACACTTCTTTACAAGGCGCAGGGTCTGCGCAACATCAGTAGATGGCAGGAAGCGGGACAGGTTTATAACCAGATTCTGTCCGAGCGCCCCAATTATTGGCCGGCTTACAACGAACTGGGTTGGGTGCTGTTCAGGCAGGCGAAATACAAGCAGGCGGCAGACGCATTCGACGCGGCCGCGATGGCAGCACCGAATGTCGCACTGCCCCTTGCCAATCTCGGCACAATGTACCTTGAGCTTGGGAAGCGTGATGAGGCCGTCGCTGCCTGCAATGACAGTATCAAGCGAAGCCCCAATGCAGGCGCCTACCTGGTGCTCGGAGACATAGCATTTTCTGACCGGAACTACAAAGGTTCTCTGGAGAGTTATCAGCACGCAGCCGCTCTTGATCCTACTTATCACCTGATCTGGAGAAATATCGGCGACTGCTACGCCATGCTGGGACAAACCTCTCAGGTATACGAGAATTACGCGAAAGCAGCTCAACTGCTGTCACAAGCCTTGGCAATGAACCCGCGAGGCGGTTCTTCGTGGGCTACCCTCGCCTTCTATCATGCAAAAATCGGCGACGCTGCTGCAGCTGACGTGGATATCAAGAACGCTGAAGCTCAAGGCGCAAACGACGTAGAGTCACGGTTTTACATTGCTCAGGCTTTAGCGCTGCTCGGCCGAAAAGAAGACGCACTTAAGATGCTGTTGTGGTGCATGGATAATGGCCTCGCTCCTGTTGAGGTCGATCTCGCCCTGGATCTCAAGGATCTTCGAAAGGACCCTCGATATCTGGCGAGAGTATCAAGAGTGCAGAATCACGCGGGCGTTGCCGGCACGTAAGGTTTTTGTGTTTGCTAGAAAGGATGAATGCGGATGCGTAAATCCATCGGTTCGCACCTTGGTCTGTCGCTTGTCGCTTTTGCGATCGGGATTGTGATCGGAGGCAGTATAGAAGCCGCCATCCATCACAATACGATTCAACTGAAAGTAATGCCGTACGGGGACGTTAACGTCGCGCCGAAAGTGGGCGACGTCATCGACTGGACACCTTTCGATAAGTCGCAAACACTGAATGTTCAGTTCACCCATGAAGAAAAGCCATGCAGTCTAACAACCGACAATACTTGCACCATTACGTCACAGGCTGGGCCAGGCGTTTATCTGTATGATTGCAGTGGGGGCGCCGCCTGTCCCGATCCCGGAATAGGTCCAATCACGACAACCAATAGGTCCAGCCTGGTTGTCAGATTGCTCGAAATGTTTAATTCGTTCGTGCTAACCATCGATCATTTCTTCGGATTCACCGATGACAGCGCCCATAGAACACAAAGCGTGCCGACGGCCAGCGGCTCTCCTCAAGCAATGCATGCCTCGGCCCCTGCAGAAATCTACTGCTCGAATAACACGACGATGGCCCCCGCGGTGTCCGGCGCCCCAAACGGCACTATTTATTGGACTAGTCCTCATCCCTTTACGCTAACGATGGATGCGGCGATCTGTAAGGAGAAAGCGTCCGATCCGAATGTAGTGCAGCAATGTACCCTGACCAACGTAACTGCAGGGCAGGTCTCTCACTACACAGCTCTCGAACAATCCTGTTCAAACCAGCCGTCAGCATCGCAGACTATAACCGTGCAATGAAATCGAAGATGGTTTCAATGCATCGAATTGTGCAAACAGAGGTGCGGGTCAAATGGACACCACAGAGTTTGCTCAGACCCAGGCGCTTTCCCTCGAGTTCGTCGATGGTCCCAACCGCCGGACTGTCGTGGTAAATCACTTTCCGTTCGTGATCGGACGATCCCTGGAATCCAGTTTGATGTTGTCTCAGCCATACGTTTCGCGCGATCACGCCAGGATTACGCAACAGGGCGGCCAGTTGATACTCGAGGACACCGACAGTCGGCACGGGACTTTCGTGAACGGCCAGGAGGTCAGCAGTAAGGTCCTCCGCCCTGGCGACATTATTCAGTTCGGATCGCGCGGAGGTCCGCAGCTCCGGTTTGATGCCGACGACAGCCGGGAATCCGCCAGAGCCGACATCCTCACCCGACTGCACGAGATCACCGCGCAGCAGTCTGATTTGGAAAAGCTGCGGTGGTTTCTGCAGGCGGCCCGAGAGCTCAATAGCGCGGGACAGGTGGACCGCGTGCTGGCTTCCCTGCTGCAGACTACGCTGGCACTCGCCAAGGTCGAACGTGGTTATGTGTTTCTGATGGGCGCACGTGGCGAGCTGGAACTTGCGCTCGGTCAGGATGCGAATGGAAATGTGCTCAGCGATATCTCCACGGTATCGCGTACGGTCATGCGTCAAGCGGTATGTGGCAGCGACCAGTTCATCGTGACCGACAACGTGCCTGATGAAGGAGTTCCAGAGAGTGTCGTAGCGCATGACATTCACACGATCATTTGCATCCCCCTGCGGACGATCAGAAAAACGCGCGGCAGCGAAACCACGACGTATGCAGATGATCGCCAGGTATTCGGTGCGCTTTATTTGGAAAGCCACTTTCAGCCCGGCGGCCTTTCGGACGTAGATCACGAGTTGATGAAGACCATTGCCCGGGATGCTGCTGCTCTGGTGGACAACGCCCAGTTGGCCGCCATCGAGGACCAGGCGCGCAAACAAGAGGAAGAGTTGCGGATCGCTGCCGGGATTCAACAGGGTCTGATGGCGCTACAGATTCCGACGTCGCCCTTTGCCCGCGTGCAGGCGCAGAGCATTCCCTGCAGCGCTGTTGGCGGGGATTTCTTCGACGTGATCTGCGGTGAGGACGCAATGAACATTGCGTTGGTCGATGTCTCCGGCAAGGGGATCTCCGCCGCTATTCTCGCTTCGACCTTGCAAGGCATGTTGCACGTTCAATTGGAAGCCGGCCAGCCCCTTCACACGATTGCCGCGGCAACGAACAGATATCTACGCCAAAAGAACATCGGGAAATATGCCACGATGGTGCTGTTGCGGCTCTATCAGGATGGCACGTTGGAGCACGTCAACTGCGGGCATGTGTACCCCAGAATGTGTTCGGCAGGCGGAGTCTCTCGACTTGAGCAGACGAATCTACCCGTCGGACTCTTTGACGACGCCGAGTACAGCATTGGTCTTACGGCTCTTCGACCCGGCTCCGGGGTCGTTCTAGTCAGCGACGGCATCACGGAAGCAGAGGACGCGAACGGCGAGTTCTTCGGAGATGAGCGGCTCGACTCCGCCAGTCTTTGCGCCGACCGGCAAAGCATCCTGGAGCGCATGACCGACTTCTGTGCCGGGCATCCAGCCAGCGATGACTGCACGATCGTCCAAGTGACCTTCACTGGGCTTGCCGGCGACGATAGCGGCCAAGTCCGGTAGCTCATGTTGAGCACAACTCTGACAATCCCTTATGAGCAGGGCCGCGCTGCAGAAGCCGCCATACATTTGCCCGGTGCACTCAGGGCAGACCGGCGTGGGGCACGGCAACCCTCGTCATCAGCACGCAGGAGCGGTGGTGCGCCTCGGCCTCGGTCTCGTTGAAGGTGGGCGCGGCGCAGGCGAAGAGCGTCCGGCCGTCCTCGCCGCCAAGCATGCAGGCGAACGCGCAGAGGCCATTGGTTTTGAGTTCATTGAGAATCTTGCCGCCCTCGGTGACACGAATCAGGCGCTGCTTAATCACATCGGCTACCCAGACAGCACCCTCGGCATCGAGGCAAATGCCGTCGGGCACGACGTCAGCGTCGCGAATAATCTGCTCGACGTCTGTCGTTACGGGACGATCGCCGAAGGCCGCCCACGTGCGGCGCTGATTCAACTCTCCTCCTGAAACGCTAAAAGCGCTTAGGCGGTTTGCCATCGTCTCCGCAACGATTAAGGTCCGTCCATCGGAAGTGAGTGCGCAGCCGTTCGGAAAGCTGAGGTCCTCGGCGGCGACGGTTGAGGTGCCATCGGGCGAGACACAGATGAGGACGGTCGAGCGGACAGGCGCACCACCAAAGAGATCGAAACCAAAGTTGCCCACCCAGGCGCGACCCTCGTGATCAACGATCATGTCGTTGAGTTCGCCGGGCGCAAGCGCTGTCAGGTCCGCGTGCTCGACGATCGAGCCGTCGTGCTCGCGGCGCAGAACCTTGTGATCGCGCATGGAGGTGATCAAAAGCCGCCCGTCGGGAAGGAAGCCGAGTCCGGCCGGAAGACCGCTGGTGCGCGCGTACGTCTCCACAGTGCCGTCGACTGAAACCGCGAGCACGCGACGAGTGTAGCGATCAGAAAAGTAGAGGCGGCCATCCCGCCAGCGCGGGCACTCGGCGAACGAAAGACCGTCGATAAGCGTGGTGAATGCGGACATCTTCTTCAGAAATGAAATCCACCGCTGCACATCAGCACTTCGCCAGTGACGTAGTCAGATAAGGGCGAACAGAAGAAGAGCACAGCATCGGCCGCTTCCTCGGGAGTTCCCATGCGCCCGAGCGGACAAGCTGACGCAATGGAATCGAGCATTGCCGGCTGCACGCCAATCGGGATCTCCTTGCCAGCCACATGGATGTTTCCTCCCGGCGTAAGGGGTTGCGTCATGCGCGTCTGAATAAGACCAAAGCCGACCGCGTTCACATTGACGTTGTAGCGGCCCCACTCCTTCGCGAGAGTCTTGGTAAGTCCAACGACCGCAGCCTTGCCGGCGGAGTAGCCTGCCTGGCCGGCATTGCCGTCGGTTCCAGAAATCGAGGTGATATTCACGACCTTCCGCATGACGCGACGGCCGCTTGCTATCTCGTGCTTGGCGCTGGCACGAAGATAATCGGAAGCCGCGCGCAGCAGGCGGAATGGAGCCACGACATGAATGTTCAGCATCGCGAGAAACTGCTCGTCAGAGGTCTTCTGGATGACGCCGTCCCAACTGAAGCCCGCGCAATTAACGACGATGTCGATCGAGGAGAACGCTTCGAGCGCGGCAGCTACGATCTCCTGAGCGAACGCGGGTTGCATCAGGTCGCCGCTGGCAGTCGCGATGCGCTGAGGGCTGCGCACCGAGGAGCGGGTCTCCTGTAATGCCTCTTGATCCAAATCCGCTGCGAGTACATTTGCGCCCGCGGATACAAGGCGCTTCACAATGGCCCGGCCTATTCCGCGTCCGCCCCCGGTAACGATGGCGGTTTTGCCTGACAAGGTGAACGGAGCTTCCGGCAACTCTGCCTCTCTCTCGGTCATCGCGCCGCATGTTCCCCTTTTTCGTATGTCCGTTCGTGGGGCGTATTCAGCAGCCCCCCGCGCCCCAGTATCTTATCCACCCGCGGGGTGCCCTACCGTGTGCCAATCGGACAATCGGTTGTCGTGATTTCACAGAACCTGAAACAGCCAAGTTTCTCGCCCGCGACCGGCGCACAGATATCCAATGCAGTTATCGCCGCGCTAGCCGGGGGTCGTCGACTAAGGGCAGCTCATCGCAGAAGAAGCTAAGAAGACTCTTCCAAATTGCATCTCTGCGGGAGCACAATAAAGTTATGGAGGGTTCGATTCGGACAGGATTATGTGCGAATCGGACACGCGGTGTGTCCCTATGCAACTGGCTCTTTGGAACGAAAAACGGTACGCACCGTACAAGCTGGCGGCCCTGGTGGAGGTACTAGGCGATCAGGGAATCGCGCCAGCAGCAAGCCTGGCGGGCACAGGGCTGTCGCCGGAGAGTCTTACTCAACCTGAAATTCTGACGTCTGTTCGCCAATACATCACGGTCTGCCAGAACGCATTAGAGCTGTCGAAAGATCCGGAGACTCCATTCCGTGTTGCCAGACGAATTCCATTGTCTGCCTATGGGATGTATGGATTCGCGTTGGTTTGCAGTCCGACGATTCGCGAGTACTTTCAGGGATCTGTCAGGTATCACCAACTGGCCACGCCACTCTTATCGATGTCGCTGCGCGAGGACACTGACACCGTTTCATGGGTTCTCGCGAAGAATCCAGCCATCGTCTATACGGACTCGCTCGTTCGCTTTCTCCTGGAACAGCAGTTGACGCAGCTTACGACCCACCTGCGGACGGTTCTCGAACCTGACCGTTGCCAGCCCATTCGCGCCGCGTTTCCATATGCGACCCCGCGGCACGTCAATCTCTATAAGCGGCACCTCGGCTGCGAGCTGTCGTTCGGTCAGCCGGTTTGCGAACTCTCCTATCCGAAGTCGATCCTTTCGGAGAAGCCGCACATGGCGCATAGCCTGACGGCCAAGCTCATGCGGGACACCTGCGACCGCACTCTAGGCGAGGTGAAAACATCGACCGGCGTCTCCGGCGAGGTGTATCAGATCATCGCCTCGACACCAGGACATTCGCCGACGATGGAAGCCGTCGCCAGCCGGCTTGCTACGACTGTTCGCACGCTGCACCGGAAGCTGCTGGCAGAAGGCGCCTCGTTCACTCAGATCCTCGACGAGGTGCGTTGCAATCTCGCCAAAGAATACCTGCGAACCACGAGTCTTAGCATGGACGACATATCCGAACTCGTCGGCTTCAGCGAAGCCGCGAACTTCCGTCATGCGTTCCGTCGATGGACCGGCAGCACGCCGGCGAACTTTCGCCCCTAACCCGGGTCCTCGTTCTCGTCGCGCACTGTCCGAAAAGGACATGAACATGTCCGGGCAGAACCTATTGCGCCCTCTCTTTCGGCACCTATGATTGGCCGGTCAATCAGCACCTATGACCGACGATGGCCAAAGATAGTCGCAAGATCATTATTAGCTGTGCGCTCACCGGCTCAGTCCACACACCGAGCATGTCGGAGTATCTCCCTATAACTCCATCCGAGATCGTAGAGAGCGGAGTTCAGGCCGCTGAGGCTGGGGCAGCGATCCTCCATATTCACGCGAGAGATCCTGACACCGGCAGGCCGTCGGGGGATCCTGCGCTCTATCAGGAAATCTGCTTCCAGCTCTCGAAGCGTACCAACGCGGTCATCAATATCACGACCGGTGGAACCACGCGCATGACGCTCGAGGAGCGCCTCGCGTACGCGTTGAAAGTAAAACCTGAGATGTGCTCGCTCAATATGGGATCGATGAACTTTTCATTCCACCCCGCAGCGGAGCGCATTAAGGATTGGCGCTATGACTGGGAAAAGCCGTATATCGAAGGGTCGAAGACTGCAGTCTTCAAGAATACATTCGCCGATATTGAATACATCCTTTCGAACCTGGCGAATGAAGGCACTCGGTTCGAACTGGAGTGCTATGACGTCGGGCATCTTTATAACCTTGCTTACTTTGTAGACAGAGGCCTCATTAAGCTGCCCGTATTTATCCAGGCAATCTTTGGCATCCTGGGCGGCCTCGGTCCGGATCCGGAAAACCTGTTCGTGATGCGGTCAACAGCCGATAGATTATTTGGGCGCGACAATTACCAGCTTTCGATCTTAGGGGCAGGACGCCACCAGATGCCCTTATTAACAGCGGGAGCAATCCTTGGCGCAAACGTGCGCGTCGGTCTGGAAGACAGCCTTTTTCTCGGCCCTGGCATAAAGGCGACGAGCAACGCGGAACAGGTGCGAAAAATACGCCGCATCCTTGAAGAACTCTACTTTGAAATTGCTAACCCCTCGGAAGCTCGCGAGATGCTGCGCCTGAAAGGTGCAGAGAACGTCGCTTTCGTATAACAGACCAACAAACGCAATTGAGGGAAGGCCGCGCAGTGGAAACGAAGCCGGGAACAACATTCAGGGATCGACTTTATCCGCCATCAGGGCTGCGCGTCCTGATCACTGCTGGGGCGGCAGGTGTTGGGTCTGTGATCGCAGGGGCTTTCATTGAAGCAGGCGCCGAACTGCATATTTGTGACATAGACCAAGCTGCCCTCGCGGCGTTCAAGATACGCTTCCCTCACTGTGAGGCGACGACCGCCGATGTCGCCGATGAGTCGCAGGTCAAGTCACTGTTCGAGAAGCAGCACAAGCGATTCGGCGGTCTTGATGTCCTGGTCAATTGTGCAGGCATTGCCGGTCCCACAGCGGGGCTTGATGAGATCTCGGAACCCGAGTGGCTGCGGGCGATGGATGTGAATTTGAACGGACAGTATCGCTGTCTGCATGAAGCAATTCCGATGCTGCGCGAGTCCAGATCCCCTAACATCATCTGCATTTCCTCCGTCGCCGGACGCATCGGGCTGCCTTGGCGCACGCCATATGTTGCGACAAAGTGGGCAATCGTAGGCATCGTGCGGTCACTGGCAATGGAATTGGGATCGCAGGACATCCGCGTGAACGCAGTTCTGCCGGGAACCGTTGAAGGCACGCGGATGGACGGCGTCATTCGTGCCCGCGCCCAACTCACTGGGATCGATGAAGCAACAATGCGTGAGGAATACCTGAACAAAATATCACTGCGCCGCATGGTGACAGCAGATGACGTGGCACTGATGTGCCTGTTCTTGTGTTCCCCGGCCGGCCGCAATATTACCGGTCAGGCTATCAGCGTAGACGCGGGAATCGAGGCAATGTAGGCGGCGGACAGTCACGCATAAGTTCAGTCAGTTGAGATCACAATCCATTCCGGAAAGACCGATTGAAAACACTCCCAGGAGGAAGTATGACAATCCATTCCATCACGAGACGGCGGCCCGGACTGCTATGGAGAACGATCGCGATTGCATTGTGTACGATCCCCGTGTTTGCAGTGAATGCTTCGCTGTGGGCGCAGGCAGGTGCAACTGGCGCCATCACTGGAGAGATCACGGACCGCACCGGTGCAATGGTGGGAGGCGCGCAGGTGAAGATTACGGATGTGGCCACGGGCTACACGCGAACCTCGCCATCGAACGATAACGGCCTGTACCTCGTCTCTCTGCTTCCGCCAGGGCGATACACGCTCGAAGTTACGAAACAAGGTTTCAAGCTGGCCTCATCGCCGAGCGTGCAAGTGATCGTCGCCGAGACAACCGTACTGAACGTACGAATGGAGATCGGCACCGTTTCGGAGACGGTTACCGTGGACTCTTCGTCGGTGGAGTTGCAGACCGAATCAAGCGCACTGGGGCGCGTGACGGATGCTCAAATGATCGAGAACTTGCCTTTGGTCACGCGTAACTTCACGCAGATCGTCGGCCTGAACCCAGGCGTCTCCCAGGAGGTCAACAATGCCGCGGATGTCGGAAGGGGCGGCGGGAGCCAGGAGGCAAATCCCGCCGGCGGAAGCATCATGAGCCAGGGAGCCACCTCGACCGATAACAATTTCCAGATGAATGGCCTCACAATTAACGACATCCAGGGTTCGTGGATCTATTCATCGGGAATTCCGGCGCCAAATCCCGACACAATCCAGGAATTCAAAGTGCAGACGACACTGTTCGATGCCACCACGGGACGCAACGCCGGGGCCAACGTCAATCTGATTACGAAGACAGGAACGAACGACTTCCACGCATCGCTATTCGAATTCTTCCGGAACGAAGCTCTCAACGCCAACGACTGGTTTGCGAAGCGTTCTGGCCAGCCGCGCGGAATCCTGCGGCAAAATCAATATGGCTTTACTGCAGGCGGCCCAGTAGTCAAGAACAAGCTACTGCTCTTTGGCTCCTGGCAAGGTACAAGACAGTACAATTCCACCGACCCATCCAATCACAAATTCGTCGAGCTTCCTCCCCTCACCAACGATCGATCGGCGGCGGGATTGGGAGCAGTCTTCGCCGGTGATTACGGCTACCTGGGACCGCTGTTCGGCACCATTCAGCCAGACGGCTCGAATATTGCTCCTCAGGCTTTGGCGCTGTTTCAGGCCAAGTTGCCCAACGGGCAATACGTGATTCCGACGCCCCAGACTATCGACACGTCGCTCCCGCTCGAGGTTCGAGGCAGTTCCTATCTAAGCTCGCCCGGCTTTTTCAATGAAAACCAATGGATGGCAAACGGCGAATACATTCTGTCCGATCGAAATAGGATTGCGGTCCGCTATTTCGGAGCGCTCAGCAACGTCGAGTGGACCATGCTGTATCAGACGCAGGGATTCCCGCTTCATCAGCCGGAGCGCTTTGATATCGGATCGATAGGAGACACCTACACACTTACGCCCAACCTGGTAAATCAATTTCTGGTCGGCTTCCACAGATCGACCTCGAACCAGACCTACGGCAATGCTTTCACGTTCTCGAGCCTCGGCATAAACGTACCTGCGGAGGACGACGCGTACCCCAATATATGGATCATCGACGACGGCTTTCAGACGGGGACCACCTCAGCCTTAGCGTTTTTGCAGGAAGAGTATCAGCTCGCCGACACCTTGTCCTGGGTAAAAGGGAGACACCAGTTCACCTTTGGCGGCTCATTCACCTACGGCCGAGATAACATGCAGAAGTTCGATTTTGAAGCCTATGTTATCCCGCTGACCTGGGCGGATTTTCTGATAGGACAGAGCTATTTGCCGTATGGCGTTCCGTACAGCAATATCTACGAGACCTACGAGGGCATCGGTAACTTTAAACGCGACTGGCGATACAAGCAAGGCAGCGCCTTCGTCCAGGATAACTACTCCGTCACGAAGCGTCTTACTCTCAACCTGGGCCTCCGATATGAGCGCATAGGGAATCTTGGGTCCGCCAATGGCGGCGGTAACGTGAATGTTGGTGCGCTTAACCCCGATCCACCGGCAACGGGCAGTGTCCAAGGCTATCTGGTTAATTCCAACTATCAGGGTCCGCCGATCCCGGACGGAGTTATCCAAGGGAAAAACACATTCGGTTTCGATGGCGTCGGGCAGAATACATGGAATCCGCGCTTGGGATTTGCATGGCTCCTGCCTGGCGGCGATCGGATTGTGCTTCGGGGAGGCGTGGGCATGTACCACACAACGACCGAGGGCCAGATGAATCTGCTGCTGTGCGCGGAGGCGCCCACGGGGCTTTGGAGCGTTCTAACAGGAACGTACAACGCTGCTTCGACAATCGCCAGTCCCTTCCCGCCCCCTCCAAACTTCCCCGTATTTACGCCCTACTCCCCATCGACCCAATTCACTCTCGCCGCGCTGGCCATGGATTGGCGTCCTCCGACGCTCTATCACTACAGTCTTGGGGTGCAAGCCAAACTCCCTGGTGGCGCCGTCCTCGATGTCGCCTACGCGGGAGCACGCGACCTGCACACCATCCTCGGCAGGACGATCAATCAGGCCGCCCTGGCCTCACCCTCAAATCCAATTCGCGGACAGACCACAAACACGGTTGCGAACATCCCGCTTCGTGCGCCCTATATCGGGTGGACGGCCAACACGATGTATTACTTCGGGACCGATGGACAGGCTTGGTACAACGCTCTCCAAACATCGCTGACGCAGAACTTCAAACATCGTTTTCAGTACCAGGCTGCCTACACCTGGATGCGCTTGTTGAGTCCCGTTCCAGGGTTTACGACGGGCTCAAATGAATTCGGACCCACTGGTGAACAAACCAACCTGCACACTCACAACCCCGGATACGGACCGGATTACAACGTCCGGCCCCAGAGGTTTGTGTTGTCGGCGTACTATGCCTTGCCCACCCCGCGGAGCTCTCATGCTTTCGTCGCGAACGCGCTCGGAGGCTGGTCGGTGGCCACCGCTACTGTGATCCAGGACGGCCAGCAGAGCAGCATCACATTCAACAATATCTATAACGCGTACGGTATTACCTCCGATCGAGCGAGTTACGCCCCGGGTTGCAATGCGAACAATGTGTCGACGAAGGGGTCGATCAGTCACAGAGTGAACGGCTACATCAACACAGCATGCTTTACGTCTCCGGCAGTGATCGGTGACGACGGTGTTGCCACAGGGTTTGGGAACACTCCGAACGGTATTCTGCGGGAGCCTGACCAGGCCGATGTCGATCTTTCACTCAGCAAGAATCAGCAGGTTCATTGGCCGAATGAGGGCGCCAGCGTACAGTTCCGAGCGGACTTCTTCAATGCGCTCAATCACCCCAATTTTGCCGGCCCCGACAACGCCTACACCACGACACCCTCGGCCTTTGGAACTATCACCGCGATGAGCACCAACCCCAGAGTGATTCAACTCGCTCTCAGGTTCTCGTTCTAATGCTTCGATCACAAATGCGGCCGAAGGAAATGATGTGCGGAGCGCGCACGTAGATCTGGATGACGGCAGCTAAATTGGCCGGCAACTGACGCGATGACGAAGCAGGTGCGAAAGAGCAATGGCAGCATATTCTTCCCCGGCGCAAGGTAGGCAGGTCAGCCAACCGCCTCCACCGCAACCGGCGGCTGCCGGATCACGCGCCTGGGTTGCGCTTGGAATGCTCTGTCTGATTTATGTACTCAACTTCCTGTCACGACAGCTGCCATCCATCCTTGCTAAGCCAATTCAGGACAGCCTGCACGTCTCAGACGGTCAGCTTGGCCGCATCGGCGGCCTCTATTTTGCGCTTTTTTACTGCTGCATCTCGATCCCGGTGGGCTGGCTTGCCGACAGAACAAACCGGTCCCGCATCCTTGCACTCGCATGTGCTATCTGGAGCGTTGCCACAATGTGCTGCGGCCTTACAGCGAGTTACTCGGAGTTCGTCTTTGCTTACATGACGGTCGGCTTCGGCGAGGCAGGCGGCGTTCCACCCTCTTACTCAATCATCAGCGACTATTTCCCGAGCGGCCGGCGAGGAAAAGCTCTCGGCATCTATAACCTAGGCCCCGGCATTGGAGCTGCGCTGGGAATTGCGTTCGGCGCTTCCATCGCCGCCGCATTCAATTGGCGCGATGCTTTTCTCTCTCTTGGCGCTGTTGGCATCTTCGCAGCAATTGCTGTTCTCGTCCTCGTACGCGAACCACAGCGCGGCGTTCTCGATCGCGGCACGGACACGGCTTCCACGAGTAAGACCGGATTCCGGCAGATGCTGGTGATGTTCTTTACGCGGCCACCTCTTATCCTCTGCGCTCTAGCATGCGGTGCTACACAGTTCATCACCTACGGCCTGACAAACTTCACGGTGCTGTTCCTCATGCGTGAAAAGGGGATGGGGTTGAAACAGGTCGCCGCATATTATTCCGTGGTTGTGTTGATCGGCATGGGCGGAAGTATGTTCGTCGCCGGGAGCATGATCGATCGGTTCACGCGCGTCTCTAAAATAGCGTTTGCTCTAATTCCGGCTGGCTCACTTACTCTTGCCATTCCCTTCTACATAGCTTTTGTCAGGACCGCCGCATGGAAGACGAGCCTCGTCTTCCTGGTTGTCACCATGTTTCTGAATTATTTCTACCTATCGTCGGCAGTTACTTTCGTCCAGGAAGAAGTGCTGCCTAACCAGCGTGTGATGTCGGGCGCCCTTCTGCTATTGGTAATGAATTTCATCGGCCTCGGCCTCGGTCCCACATTTGTAGGCGCCATCAGCGACCTCTTCCATGTAAGCCATCCTCATCATTCGTTACAAATTGCACTGTTCGCGCTGGCGCCGTTTTATCTAGTTGCCATCCTGCTCTTCCTCGGGTTGGCGCGCGTGCTTCGCAATGAAACTCGTACGGCTGGAGAAGTAGTCCGATGATCGTATTTCCTCGTTTGCTTGCCTGCTCTGCCATGGCGCTCTACATTCTTATGGCGCATTCCAACTTCGCCCAATCGGCCGATACCATGACTTCTGCTTCCAATACCTTGAAGGGCCCGATCATCAAAGCCCCTGCGGGTCAGGTGCAGGGACGGACTGAGGGCACGCTGAATATCTTCAAGGGCATCCCGTATGCGCTGCCCCCGGTAGGCGCACTGCGCTGGAGACCACCCAGCCCTATGCCGCGCTGGGCCGGTGCCAGGCAGGCGACCGAGTTCGGCTCCGCATGCTTCCAGCCTGCACCCCAGCTATCCAATATCTACGCCGGCAATTCCATGCCGATGAGTGAAGACTGCCTCACGCTGAATATCTGGGCTCCCGCCGGAGCACACAAAGCGCCTGTCTTTTTCTGGATACACGGTGGCGCTCTCACCGTTGGCTCGAGCCGTGACCCCCTGTACGACGGCACTCGTCTAGCACAGCAAGGCGTTGTGGTTGTCACGATCAACTTCCGCCTCGGTGTCCTCGGCTGGCTCGCCCAGCCGGAACTCAGCAAAGAATCGCCGCTTGGGATATCCGGCAACTACGCTCTGCTCGATGAGATTGAAGCCTTGCGCTGGGTGCAGCGCAACATCAACGCGTTCGGCGGAGATGCTTCTAACGTCACCATTGCAGGCGAGTCCTCCGGCGCTCTCAACGTGATGTACCTGTTGGCTTCACCGCCCGCTCGCGGTCTGTTTGCAAAGGCGATCGCGGAGAGCGCGTACATGATCTCCACGCCGGAGTTGAAAACGCGCAGCTTCGGCAGCCCGTCAGCAGAGGAAAGCGGCCTGAAGCTTGCAGCGGCTCTCCACGCGCCGAATATCGCGGCTATGAGAGCAATCGACGCGCGCACGCTGGCCCTCTCCGCGCCCGCAGCCGGATATGCGCCATGGGGAACGATTGACGGGCACTACTTGCCACACCAATTGGTGGACGTCTTCGACAAAGGCGAGCAGGCGCCGGTGCCGTTGCTCGCCGGGTTCAACAGCGGCGAGATCCGCTCGCTGAGAATTCTCGCTCCACCTCCTCCCGCGAGTGCTGCCGAGTACGAGCGCATTATTCGCGAGCGCTATCGGGACCTCGCCGACGACTTCCTGAAGCTCTATCCCAGCACCAATCTGGAGGAGAGTATCCTCGCCACTACCCGCGATGCTCTGTACGGTTGGACTGCGGAGCGGCTGGTCAGCAAACAGACTGCAATGGGGCAGCCCGCGTTCCTCTACCTCTTCGACCACGGGTACCCGAGCGAAGAAGCTGCCGGTCTGCATGCATTCCATGCAAGCGAGCTTCCGTTCGTCTTTGGCACGTTGGACGGAACGCCGCCGCACTGGCCGAAAGTTCCTCCGACGCCGGAGGAAAAAGCCTTCTCCGATGTCATGATCGGCTACTGGACCTCATTTGCCCGCACCGGCCAGCCCATCGCGAAAGACGTGCCGGATTGGCCGGCGTTCGGTTCAACCAAGGCATACATGGAATTCACCGCCGCTCCGCATCCTGCGAGCAACCTAATGCCCGGTATGTACACGCTGAACGAGCAGGTCGTTTGCAGAAAGAAGGCCAGCGGCGACATCCCCTGGAACTGGAACGTCGGCATAGCCTCACCCGTGTTGCCTGGTCCAACAGACGCCTGGAAACGTTGACGATTGCGTCCGGTCCCACGCGAAATGCCGTAGCCCCAAATCCGGATCTGCGAGAAGCGCCGGCGAGGAGCTAACCCCAAAACATCAAAACCCCACGCTATCGTGGGGTTTTGTGGGGGTTCGTATCCCGTAAATGGTTGCGGGGGCAGGATTTGAACCTGCGACCTTTGGGTTATGAGCCCAACGAGCTACCGGGCTGCTCCACCCCGCACTCTTATGATGCCACTCTGTAAGAATGCGGTCAAACCGCGCGCTCATTAGCGGAATCCGATATAGAGGGACGGACGAAGGAACGCGCCCGTACCGGAGGCCCTCATGGGGAGTCGCGGAACTTTTCCCGGCAGATCGCGTCTTTGCTGATGGACGGCGTTGCGCGCGGCCGGCTGTGTTCGTTGCAAACTGCGCATTTGCATTGTGAGATTAACGCCGTCCATCACCAGGAGCGGATCATTATGAGTCGCAAGGGCTTTCTTCGAATCGGTATTCCAGTCTTGGCGACTAGTCTCGCCCTTATTCCAGCGGCGGCCGCGCAGGACCAGGCCGCCCAGCCTCCCGCGCAGAGCAGCACCTCCGACGCGCAGGTCGAGGCGAACGTGCTGCGCGCGCTTGCGAATGCACCTGAGCTCTCGACCCAGAACATTCAGTCGTCGACGGTCTACGGGACGGTAACGCTGACCGGAAACGTCCATGACGAAGCGATGCGGACCAAGGCGGAGAACCTGGTTGCCCGCGCTTCCGGCGTCAAGAAGGTGGTCGATGAGCTGACGCTCGGCGACACGCCTGCGGACCAGGCCTCGGCTGATCAGGGGGCTGCGCCGTCGCAAGGTGGCCAGCCACAGTCCGACGGAAACTATGCCCCCGCACCGCCAGCCTCCGAGCAAGCCGAGAACACTGCCCCTCCGGTGCAGAGCCAGGATCAGACCTACGCCGGACAGCCGCAGCCGCAAAACGGCTATCCACAGCAGTCGCAGCCAGCATATCCGCAGCAACAGTCTCCACAGCAACAGCCTCAGCAAGGAAACCAGTATCCCGGCGGCTACGGTCCGCCGCAGGATCAGGGTCAGCAGAGTAATCAGCAGGGTGGCTATGGTCCGCCGCAGGGGCAGGCTCAGCAGCAGTCGCCTTACGGTCAGCCGCAGAACAATCCGCAATACCAGGGTGGCTACGGTCCGCCGCAAACTCAGGCTCAGCAGCAGCCTTACGGTCAGCCGCAGGCGCAGGCTCAGCAGCAACCGTACGGTTCTCCTCAGGGCAGCGCGCAGTATCCCGGCGGCTATGGACCTCCGCAGGGTCAATATCCGGAGCAGAATCAGCAGCAGGCCTACGGTCCGCCGCCGCGGCAGCCGCTCTACAGCAACAATGGGCCGAGCCCCGCATACGCTCCTCCGGGAGGGCAGCTGGCCGGCGTGGAGGTGACAGTTCCTGCGGGCGCCATGCTGCGCATCCGCATCAACCGCGGGCTGGATTCCAACCACATCAAGCCCGGAACTCCGTTCGACGGCACCGTGCTGAATGATGTGCCGGCGGACGGCGCGATCGCGATTCCGCGCGGAGCAACCGTGCAGGGAACGGTCATCGACGCGCAAAAGGCCGGTGCCCTGAGCGGCCGCGGTGAGCTCAGCCTGCAGATTGATAGCGTCACGCTGGGCGGCTTTGCGTACCCACTCAACACAGAGCTGTGGGCGCAGCAGGGCCGCGACAAATCGGCCACCACGGTCAACAGCGCGATCGGCCTGGGCGCCCTTGGAGCGATCTTCGGGGCGGTGGCCGGCGGTGGCGCGGGCGCGGCCATCGGCGCGGCTGCGGGCGGCGCAGTCGGTGTGGCGGGCGCTGCCTCTTCCCCGGGCGGGCGCGTGATTATCCCGCCTGAGGCTGTCATCACCTTCCGGCTGGCGCAGCCGGCGGTCGTGAAGACGGTCTCCGAACAGGAGATGGCGCGGATGGCCTACGCGGCCGGCCCGAATCCGCAGCAGCCGCCCATGCGGCGCTACTACAGCCCGAACTACGGCTACTACTACGCTCCGTATTACGGACGCTGAATCGCGATCTCACTCTGAAAAAGGGCTGCTGACGGCAGCCCTTTTTCGCATTCGGCGATCCTCCTGCCACCCAGAAACATCCGGCTTCTCAGCGCAGTCCAGCCTGTCCGCTGATTTATACTCAACCCAAGCCCCTGCAAGCAGGCGTGGTGCGTCTCCGCTGGGAGACACCGCACATCCTGCGCAAAAATAACGGGCGACGAGGCCGCGCTACGGCTCGTTTTGAAGTGAAGGTCGTCAACCAGGCATGATCCGCATCTTTCAGCAGGACAACAAAGCCACCAAGATCATCTTCGGTCTCATCATTGCCGCCGCCATTGTCACGATGGTCATCACGCTCGTGCCCGGCATCTTCTCCGACGACGCCTCGAACAACTCCGCTCTCTACGCCACGGTGCGCACACCGGGCGTGTGGGGCCGGCTTCTGGGCGGCAGCTCTGCGATCACCATGCAGGAGGTCGAGCAGCAGACGCGCCGCCAGATGCAGCAGCAGCACCTTCCGGACTACGCGCTTCCCTTTCTGATCAACCGCGTCGGCCAGCAGCAGGTGGAGCGCGCCGTGCTGCTGCGCGAGGCGGACAGCCTCGGGCTGCAGGTCTCCGACGACGATCTGCGCCGCGAGCTCCAGACCGGCCCGCTCTCGCAATATCTCTTCCCCGGCGGCAAGTTCATCGGCGACCAAGGCTACATGAACTTCGTCGAGCAGTTCTTTGGCGTCGGCGTAACCGAGTTTGAAAAAGAGGTTAAGCAGGATCTCGAGCTGCAGCGGCTCGAAGCGCTCGTCACCGGTGGCGTGACGCTCTCCGACAGCGCCGTACGCACCGCTTTCCTGCAGCAGGGCGAGAAGGTGAAGTTCACCTACGCGGTCATCTCCGCCGAGGACATCAAGAAGACGATCAATCCGCCCGATGCCGAGCTTGAAGCCTTCTTCAAGCAGAACGCCGCGCGCTACGCCAACGCAGTGCCGGAGACGCGCAAGATTCAGTTCATCGCGTTCGATGACGCCAGCCTTCCCGGCGGCAAGCCGCAGGTCTCCGAGACTGATATCCAGGCCTACTACAACGCGCATCAGGACCAGTTCAAGGTGCCCGAAGAGGTGAAGACCCGGCACATTCTCATCACGGTCGCAAAGGGCGCCGATGCGGCCACCGAGAACGCCGCAAAGGCCAAGGCGCAGGACATTCTCAAGCAGGTTCAGTCCGGCGGAAACTTCGCCGAGCTCGCGAAGAAGTACTCCGACGATCCCGGCTCCAAGGACCAGGGCGGCGAGTTGCCGATGATGCCCACCAGCAACCTCGACCCGGCCTACGCTCAGGCGGCGATGGCGCTGAAGCCTGGCCAGACCTCCGGCCTCGTGCGCTCACAGTTCGGCTATCACATCATTCAGCTTGAGGCGAAGGACGCGGCGCACACCAAGCCGCTCGCCGAGGTGCACGACTCGATCGTCGCCGCGCTGGAGAGCCAGAAGGCTGCGAGCGCCGCGCAGAACTACGCCAACCAGCTCGCAGCCGAGGCCAAGAAGGACGGCCTGGACAAGACTGCACAGGCGCATAACCTGCACGTCGTCACGACCGATTACGTCAGCCGCGACGCAACGATCCCGAGCCTGCCCGACTCGACCGCTCTGCTGACCGCGGCATTCACCGCGAACAAGGGAGCGCCGCCGCAGACGGCATCGACCGGCGAAGGTTACGCGATCTTCCAGGTGCTCGATGTGAAGCCCGCGCACGCGCCTGACTTCGCCACGTGGAAGCCACACGTGCTCGACGACTACCGCGACCAGAAGGCGCCCGAGCTGCTGAACGCCCAGTTGATCAAGCTTGCAGACCGCGCCAAGGTGCTCAATGATCTGCCCAAGGCTGCGGCCGAGATGAAGCTGCCCGTGAAGACCAGCGACTTCGTCAGCCGTGACGCGCAGGTGCCGGACCTCGGCTCCATGAGCGGCGCCGCTTCAGTCCTGTTCTCGCTGCCCAAGGGTGGCATCTCCGGCCCGATCAACGAGGGGCCGAACGGCTCCGTCGCTGAAGTTGTCGACAAGCAGGAGCCGACTCCGGAAGACATCGCCAGGAGCCTGCCTGCCATGCGCGACAAGATGCTCGAGCAGCAGAAACAGGAGGCCTTCGGCCTGTTCGCGGCTTCCATGCTGCAGCGCTACCAGCAGAACGGTGGCGTGATCTTCAGCCACAAGCAGCCGGCCGGCCTTCCGTAAACCCTGATAACACTGCAACGTTAATTTCGGCATCCCGTCTGCGTTCCGGCACGTCCTACGCTTCAGGTCCAGAGGGCTGAAAGGAACGCGATGACGTCAGAGCGGGTCTCCGGGATTTTGCTGCACATCACCTCGCTTCCTTCCTACGGCGGTATCGGTGACTTCGGACCCGCCGCCTACGCCTTCGTGGACTTTCTTGCCGCCGGCAAGCAGCGGCTGTGGCAGGTGCTTCCGCTGAACCCGACGGGGTACGGAAGCTCGCCCTATTCCGCACTGTCTGCGTTCGCCGGCAATCCCCTGCTCATCTCGCTCGAGCGCCTCGTCGACGCTGGCTGGCTGACGCGCGAACGCATGCAAGGTCTGCCAGGGCACAATGGCCCCTGCGACTTCGAGCGGGCATTCGAGGCCAAGCGTCCGCTGGTAGAAGAGGCTGCGGCGAACTTCCTCGACCGCGCCAGCGGGGACGAGCGTGCTCGCTTTCAACGCTTCACGCAGGACAATATCTCCTGGCTCACGGACTGGGCCATCTTTGCCGTGCTGCGCCGCCGCTTCAACTACTCCAGCTGGATCACATGGCCGCCCGAGTTCGCCTTCCGCAACTCCGACGCAATGACTGCGTTGCTCAACGAAAGCGGCCGCGAGCTTGCGATTGAGCAAGTCGTTCAGTTTTTCTTCAACGAGCAGTGGAACGCGCTTCGCGCGTACTGCGCCGAGCGCAACATCAAGGTACTCGGCGACGTCGCGATCTTCGTCAGCTATGACTCCGCGGATGTGTGGACGCATCCTGAGATCTTCGAGCTCGACGAGCAGCGCAGGCCGACGCGTGTCTCCGGCGTTCCACCAGACTACTTCTCAGCGACCGGGCAGCGCTGGGGAAATCCGCTCTACAAGTGGAGTCTGCTCGAGGAGCACGGCTTCGACTGGTGGGTCGCGCGCATTCGCCGTTCGCTTGCGCTCTACGATTCCATTCGGCTCGATCACTTCCGTGGCTTCGAAGCATATTGGTCGATCGCGGCGGACGAGGAGACCGCGATGAACGGCCACTGGGTCAAAGCACCCGGGCATGCGCTCTTCAACCGCCTGAAGGAAATCTTTGGCAACCTGCCCTTTCTCGCCGAAGATCTTGGCCTGATCACGCCCGAGGTCGACGAACTCCGCGAGTACTTCGGAATGCCGGGCATGCGCATCCTGCAGTTCGGTTTCGCAGAGCGCGGCGGCCACACGTATCTTCCCCACCGGTACGTATGCAATACGGTCGTCTACACCGGCACGCACGACAACAACACCACCCTCGGCTGGTGGCGTGAGGACACCACGCCCGACGAGCGCACCAACGTGCAGATCTATCTCGGTCCCGTCAACAGCCACCATGATCACGAGATCGTCTGGTCGATGATTCGCGCCGCGGCCGACTCTGTCGCGAACGTCGCGATCTATCCGTTGCAGGATGTCCTCGAGCTCGGCAGCGAAGCTCGCATGAATCGGCCCGCGGCCGCAAGCGGCAACTGGTCGTGGCGTTTCGGTCTTCACGATCTCAAGCCGGACTTTTCCGCGCGCCTTTGTGCCATCACGGAGATGTCCGACCGCGACGGCTATCAGAAACCGGTCGAAGGCGAATCGGCGGGCAGCCCAACCGATGCAGCTTCCCTGCGCGTCCAGGAAGGCTCCGACCGGTAGCCGCGCATCCACATCGCGCATCCGCGTAAACTAGCAGAAGATTATCCAGGAGATCCCGCAGTGCCTCTTTCCGGCGAAGCCATCCGCACCATGAACTACGTTGACGATATTTCGGTCACCCTGCGCCGCATCCTTTCCGTGCTGCCCGTGCTCTCTGAAGAGGAAAAGACGCGCGTCGCCGATCACATCCGTCAATCCGAGCCGAGCTACGAGTCTGTGCTCGCCGCACTTACAGCGAAGTAGCCCCCGCTGATGCCACCAGCGCGCGATCTGCGCCGCATCGCGGTCATCGGCGCAGGCACGGCAGGTCGCGACCTGGCGCTTCGCTCGGTCCGAGCCGGTTTTCAGGTGACTCTCGAAGATGTGATGCCATCCCGCCTGCGCAGCGCACAGCAGAGCTTCGCGACTGATCCAGCTTCGCGCCTGCTTCGGCTCGCGGCGACGGTGGAAGACGCCGTTCGCGACGCTGACCTGGCCATCGATTTCGTACCCGACGAGCTCGAGTCCAAACTCGAGATCTTCTCGATGCTCGACCGCATGGCGCCGCCTCACACGATTCTCTGCACACCAACCAGAGCGCTCAGCATCGCCGACCTGGCCTCATGCACCTATCGTCCGCAGCTTTGCTTCGGTGTGCGCTTCGAAGGAACGGACGCAGAGCTGGTCCGCACCCATCGATCGTCGCCGGACGCGCTCTCGGCGACCGGGCGCTGGCTCACCGCAATGAACTTCTCGGTCAGCATAGCGGTCGATGCGAGTAACCTCTCGATATAACCACCGCAATCCCGCGATGCGTTCACGAACGCGATGTGGGAGGACCGCGCCAGCGTTTTCCGCGTCCTAAACCCAGGTGATTCTTCTCCACGCACTTGTCGCCGTGATCCACGCGATCCTCCAGACCGCGGCAACGGCGCTGCTGGCCGGATTTTCTCTCCTGGTGATCGTTCTAGTCGCAGTCGTCGTGGTCGGCGCATTGATTGCTACGCTTGCCGGCGGCCTTGGCATGGGAGGAGTTCACTGGCTGCGACGCCGTTCGCGCGACCGCCGCTCATCGGATTCCAGCGACGAGCCGCCCCCATCGTAAGCGCCGCTGCTCTGTATAGTGAGGCCTATGCAACGCCGGGTCCTCGCAGGCATCGCTGTCGTGTTCCTCTTCTGCGTGGCGGCGCCGGCACAGCAGTCCGAACCAGCGCCCCACACAGACCAGACGGAACCACAGCAACCGGCTCCGCTGCCGGACATCCAGACACTGCTCGCGCATGTTCGCGCCCGTTATGATGCGCTCGAATCGCTACGCAAAAACTACATCTGCACTATGACGCAGGTCGCAGATGAGTTCTCATCCGACGGAAGCAAGAAAACCCACACCGATCAATACCAGGCTTTCTACGTTGGAAACACCGAAGTCCTGCAGCACATCGCGCGCGACGGTAAACCCCTCTCGGTCGACGACGCCAGAAAGGAGCAGGAGCGGGTGGACAAGGAAGTCGCCAAACTCAAGGAGCACGCGACCAGGGCGCAACGAGATGAGGTTCGGCTCAGCGCCAGCGGTCTGCTGAAGGTCGCGACATTCAGTAACCCGCGCCGCGAAACGCTGAGCGGACGGCCTACGCTGATCTTTGACTACAAGGGAGATCCGAATGCATCGGCCAAGGACCTGAGCGAGCAGATCATGCGTCAGCTCGCTGGAACGATATGGATCGACGAGCGCGACGAAGCGATCGTTCGCCTCACCGGCGCACTCCAGCAGAACTTTCACGTCGGCGGAGGCCTGCTCGTCAATATCCGCAAGGGAAGCTGGTTCAACTTCGTCCAGGCGCCGGTCAACGGCGAAATCTGGTTCCCGGCCGAGTTCACCGCGCACGTGGACGGGCGTTTTCTGCTTCTAAAAGGCTTCAACGGTAACGTCCGGGACAGCTTTTCGGAGTACAAGAAGATGAAAACTTCGGTCACCATCCTCCCCGGCGCCCAACTGGTCGAGGAGAATGGCGCGGCAGCGCCCGCCGACGTGCAGCCCGGAGCCGATTCATCCGCCGCATCCACGCCGAAACAGTAGGCCCCAACCGCCCTGAATCACGCAAGCTCTTGAGAAAATTCGATTATGTTCCCGCTGTAATGACGGTATGGAGTCCGCCGGTGGGCCAAACAGAAACAGGGACAGCCTTAGCTGTCCCTGTTTACATCTCGTAGCGTCCCTACAAGCCTCAAAAGAGTTGAATCGGTGTGGGGTGCGACTGATCTATACGACTGACTGACGGACAGCGATTACAGAGGCTGAACGTCAGACGCCTGCCAGCCCTTGGGCCCCTTGACCACGTTGAACTGAACCGCCTGACCTTCCTGGAGGCTCTTAAAGCCGTTCGTGTTGATGGCCGAGTAGTGCACGAACACGTCCTCACCGTTTTGCCGACTGATGAAGCCAAAACCCTTGGCGTCGTTGAACCACTTTACTGTTCCCTGTTCCATGTCTCGCAAATCCTTCGCTTTGTGACTTTTGACGCTGAATCCAAATCGGGGCTTCGGCCGGTTGAAACCTGCGGAAAACCAATCTGCTTCAAACGATGGGAGAATGTTAGCACGGCTGTCCAATTTTCCAAGAAAATTTTCGACGACTACCGGATTGCACCGTATTTAGTGCAACTTAGCCGCCTCGACATGCTCCCGAACAATCGATTCGGCGACGTCCAAAACCTGCTCCAGCGTCATGGCCGTGGAGTCCAAAACGACGGCATCCTCAGCTGGTCGCAGCGGTGATTCCGCGCGGTTGCGGTCGCGCTCATCGCGCTCACGCATCTCCCTCAGGATGGACTCTTCAGTAACCTTCTTTTGCTGCGGCGTCTGCTGCCGGTAACGCCGGTTGCCGCGCACTTCCGGCGCCGCATCCAGAAAAATCTTAACCTCGGCATCGGGAAACACCGCGGTTCCGATGTCCCGGCCCTCCATCACAACGCCACCTCGCTCGCCGAGCTTGCGCTGCTGAGTGACCATCCAGGCGCGCAATCCAGGATGAACGGAGACGCGTGAGGCGGCGGCGGTCACGTCCGCGTCCCGCACACGGCGCGAGACATCCACGCCATCCAGCAACACACGATTTCCATCGGACCTTGGCTCGAGCGCAACCCGGGTGTACTGCGCCAGGTCCAGCAGCGCCGCCTCGTCGTCGAATGGAAGGTCCGATTCGATGGCCTTGAGCGCGAGCGCGCGGTACATGGCTCCGGTCTCGAGGTTCAGGAAGCCGAAGCGGCGCGCGAGGTGCGCTGCCAGTGTGCTCTTTCCGGCGCCGGCAGGACCGTCAATCGCGATAACCGGTCGCGCGCGGAGTGCTTTGTTCGGTGCTGTCTCGCTCATTCGGGGCAGCTACTCCTCCGTCTCGCGCCGCGGATTCGAGCTCGGCTTCCGTGGGCCGGGCTTGCCCGAAAACTTTGGCTTCCCGCCGGGCTTGCGGCCGAAAGGCTTGCCGCCGAAGCTGGGTTTCGCTCCGGGCTTGCCGCCGGGCCGCGCACCGTAGCTCGGCTTTCCTCCGGGCTTGCCACTCGGCCGCGTACCGAAGCTCGGCTTGCCGCCGGGCTTTCCACCGGACTTACTGCCGGGTCGCGCACCAAAAGCAGGCTTGCCGCCGGGCTTGCTCCCAAACTTCGGTTTGCCTCCAAAACCCTTCTTGTCCGCGGATCGCGGGCTGGGCGCCCGGCGCTGCCCGCCTGCGGTCTCACCCTCTTCCCGCCGCCGATAGGGCTTTGCCGGCCGCTCGGCGAATCCTTCGCCGCCCTCGCGGCGTGGACGATACGGCCGCTCTCCACGCTCGCCGCGATCCGATGCCCCGGTGCCGCGATCGCGCTGAAACGGACGCCGCTCCCGGTCGCCGAAGCTCTTGCGCTCCGGGCGCGGTCCTCGCGGACCTGCCCCCGCGGGCTTCGCGCCGCGAAACGGTTTCGCGCCGCCGAATGACTTCGACCCTCCGAAGGACTTCGCGGGCCGCTCACTCTTTTCGCGGAAGGGACGCTCGCCTTGTTCACGACGCTCGCTGCCTTCGCGCGGAGCACGTGGCTTGCGGTCCTCGTCCCACGGACGCGAGAAGCTCGGCCGCTCGGGTCGGGCCTGGTCGCGCTGGAACGGACGCCGCTCGCGGTCGCCGAAGCTCTTGCCCTCCGGACGCGGTCCCCGCGGCTTCTCCCCAAACGGTTTCGCGCGGTCGCCAGATGGCTTGGCGTCTTTCCTGAAGGGCTTCGCACTATCTCCAAATCGCTTCGCGGCTCCATACGGTTTTGCTGGTCGCTCGCGCTCTCCGCGGAAAGGACGCGCGTTCCGGTCCTCACGCGGCCGATCCGGACGAGGAGCACGCGGACGCTCATCGCGAGCAGGACGCGGCCGCTCGTCGCGCGAGCTGCGCGGACCGCCAGGACGCGATGCGCGCGGACGGTCTTCGCGAGGAGCGCGTGGACCGCCGGGACGCGGCGTGCGCGGACGGTCCTCCCGAGAGGTGCGGGGACGATCGAATCGGCGAATTCTCTCGCCGCTCGCAGCCTCCCGTGGAGCGGCAATCTCGGTCGCTGCCGCTTCCGCCGCAGGCTCAGCAGCCGTGGCTTCCGGGAACTCCGGCAGCGCACCCGGAATGTAGAGCAGCGTCTTGCCTTCCAAGACAACGTCTTCGAGCTGGCGCCCTGCGGTCAACCCATGCAGCACGTCGCGCACACGCGAGCGCGCGGCGAGCGGCGACAGAAAAACCTCCACCTCATCGGTAACCGCAGCGTAGGACTGCGCCAGATACAGCGAGATGAGCGCGGAAAGGGCCGTCGGCTGACCGGCATTCGCGCCGGCCTTAATCTGTTTGGTGAAGCGGCGCGAGGTCAGCTCCCAGAGCGTCGCCGAACCATCCTGCTGCAGCAGAGGAATGACGCGCAGCTGCGACCAGAGCTCGGTGAGAGAGCGCAAAATTGCGTTCTGCGTGAGCTCGCGGCCAAGCTCAGACACAAGCTCCGCGGCACTCAGCGCCCCGCCCTGAGCGAGCGCCTCGTACACCTTGAGCGCAAGCGGTGAACCCGAGGTAGCGGGCGGCTGCTTCCACGCCTTGTCGCCCCGCAGCGTGAAGACATAGCTGAAGACCTGCGCGGAGACAACGAAGTCCGGAACGTCGCCCGGGCCGCCGAGCAGATTCAGCGGAATCGCCGTACCCTCGGCCGTAAGGCGCGCGAGCAGGCCACGTGCGGTCTCGGTTTCGGCAGCGGACGGCGCACTGGCAGCGCGGCCCAGCGTCGCCTCGACGAGCGATGGCGCGGGCGCCGGCAACTGTTGCTCGCGCGGCGCGAAGAGCACGAGCCCAAGCTCTCCGACCCACGCGCGTGCGTCCTCCAGGGTGAGCAGAGCGTCGTCGCCCTGATGCCAGCGCTGCTTGCGTGCCGCGGTCAGCTGCTCGTGATTGAACTGCGGTGTAGAACTCAAATCGAAACTCTCAGACTGCGGTGCTTTGACCGCGTGGACGGCATCGGGCCGTGTGACTTGCCTTGGAAGAGGCCCTGACAGCATCAACCTCCGCTCAGGGCGGAGGTCATCCAAACGTATTGCAGGATTTCTCCTGATTTTGCTTTGTGCGCGCTCAGATCCGCTGGAACGCGCGCTGGATCTCTCTTAAAGAATACCGCAACGCGATCGGGCGGCCGTGCGGACAGCTGGTCGGATGCTCGGTTCTGGCCAGTTCGCGGAGCAGCCAGTCAATTTTTGCGGGCTCGAGCGGCATGTTGACCTTGATCGCCGCATGGCAGGCAATCGAGGCAGCGATGCGCGTCCGGCGAAGCTCCTCATTCTCCACCTGCGCCGACTTCTCAGTGACCCCGAGCACCTCTTCCAGCATCCGCTCAAGCTCGTTGCCCTCGAGCCCGACCGGCGCGGCCTTGATCGCGAGCGTGCGTGGGCCGAACGGCTCCGCTTCGAAGCCGTTGCGCTCCAGCTCCTGCGCAATGTCAGCGAAGGTGACCATCTGCTCTGG
>DASYBN010000401.1:0-2617 GCA_036500785.1 Acidobacteriaceae bacterium | reverse complement strand
AACTCTGGCCTCGGTAATCGCGGATGCCGGGGGCCTCACTGCAGCTGCCTCGCTCGATCACATCACGATCGAGCGAATCGCTGCCAACCGTCAGCGTGAAACTGTAACGCTCAAGAACAACAACGCGCTGGATCCGCAGGGCGCACGTGCAGCCCTCGACGGCTTTGCAGTGAGAGATGGCGACCGAACTCATATCGCGCAAATTCTGCCTTACAGCGAACGCGTGATCTATCTTCAGGGTCACGTCGTTCGGCCCGGCCGGCTGCCGTACACCGACGGAATGCGGCTCAACGAAGTGCTACACAGCTATCAGGACATGCTTCCGGAGCCTGCGGCGCAAGGTGAGATTGTGCGGCTCGTTGCTCCCGACCTCCATGCAGAGACGATCGCGTTCAACGTCCCTGACGTGCTGATCGGGAATGCGAACGTCACGCTTCAGCCCTTCGATACGATTCGCATCTTCGGTCGGTACGAGGTAGATACACCTGTCGTCACGATCCACGGCGAGGTTCTTCGACCGGGTACGTACCCTCTGTCGAACGGAATGACGGCTGCTCAGCTGGTCCGTATGGCCGGCGGCTTCAGGCGGGATGCACTTCTCGACAGCGCCGATGTGACCAGCTATCAGGTTGTGGGCGGCGAGCGTGTGGTCGGTAAGCTTGCCATGATTCGCATCGGAGCCGCAATTGAGGGAACAGACCCGGCCGCTGACTTGCCACTCAAGCCGGGCGACATTCTGACCATCCACGAGATCACTGGCTGGAGTGAGATCGGCGAGTCCGTCACTATCCAGGGACAGGTGCGATTCCCCGGAAGTTACGGGTTTCAGGAAGGTGAACGTCTTAGCTCCGTGCTTCGCCGCGCAGGAGGTATGCGCGATACGGCCTATTCGCAAGGAGCGGTGCTAATTCGGGAGCAGGTCCGGGACCTCGAAGAAAAGAGCCGCCAGGAACTCATTCGGCAGATCGAAACCAATTCCGCCTCAGCGCGACTTGGGCCGGCTGTTGCCACGGGTGACTCGGGCAGCACTCTAAAGCTGATCCAGGCACAGCAGGAGCAGGCTGTCGCGCAACTGAAGAGTCATCCGCCAACTGGGCGCATGGTGATCCACATCAGCGCTGATATCGACAGCTGGGCCAACACACCGGCTGATATCGAGCTGCGGCGTGGAGACATTCTGACGATTCCAAAACGTCCCGGGTTTGTCCTGATCACAGGACAGGTCTACAACGCGACAGCGCTCACGTTCACTCCGGAGAAGACTGCCGCCTGGTATCTGAGCCATGCCGGCGGAACGAACAGCACCGCCAATCGCAAAGAGATCTTCATCATCCGCGCCAACGGTTCAGTCGTTGGTCGTCGCTCAGGCGGATGGCGCGATCCGAACGTAGTCTCGACCCGCTTAGATCCGGGCGACGTGGTTGTCGTGCCGCAAAAGATCATTGGCGCTTCCCTGCTGTGGCGAAACCTTCTGACGACTGCTCAACTTGCGTCGTCCATTGCCATCACTGCCGGCATTGCAGTCGCGGCTCTCTAGCGATTGTGTCCCTCTCTTATACCCACTCGGTGATCCTCATGACCCTTCTCCTCGCCGCCGCTTACCAACCCGCAGGGTCTGTGGGTCAGCTAGTGCTGTCGCAGCGCGCGGCGGCGGACGCGGCTTCATCCTACCTTCCTCTTGAGAGCTGGATCTATCCAGCCTTCGATCTACTGATCGCGAACGGCTATCTCCAGAGCGCGTTCTCAGACCTCCGCCCATCGACCCGACTCGACTGCGCACGTCTGCTGGAACTAGAACGCTGGCGATTTCCTCTGCACTCCCAGCAGCCGCAAGCGAACAATGCGCTCACGATCCAGCTCTCTTCGCCCAAGGTGAACCCGAGATGATCACGAGGAGAAATGAGGAACTCGCAGCCGTTCAGGAGTCGGACCCACTTTGGGCCGTTCGCGCCGCGTTGCTCTGGCGGCACAGACGACTGCTGGCGCGGAGTACAGCTGTCTCTCTGATCGTGAGCCTTGGGCTCGCGTTCCTCATCCCGAAACAATACAAGGCTTCGGCCAGCATTATGCCGCCTGATCAGCAGGGCTCCGGTGCGATGATGCTCGCGGCTCTCCTTGGACACGGTGGACTGGGTTCGCTGGGCAGCTTAGCGACTGGACTGATGGGCGGACACTCGACGACAGCGCTCTTCGTGAATCTGCTCGAGAGCGGAACCGTACGCGGGCATCTCATCGACCGCTTTAACCTCCAGCACGTCTACCACACCCGTTATCGGATCACGACGGCGAAGCACCTTGCCAGGCGCACGACGATCAAAGACGACAAAAAGAGCGGAGTAATCACAATCGAAGTCGAAGACACCGACCCTGTTCGGGCTCGGGATATGGCGCAGGCATATCTGGATGAGCTGAATAAGTTGGTTAATCAGACCAGCACATCGACAGCCCGTCAGGAGCGCATTTTCATCGAGCGTCGGCTGCAGGCCGTGAACAGTGATTTAGAGCGAGCGCAGGTGGAGCTGAGCGAGTTTTCAAGCAGGAACAGCACCGTTGACATCAAGGAGCAGACGCGTGCCATGGTCGATGCGGGCGCTCGTGTTCAGGGCGAGTTGCTGGT
>DASYBN010000400.1:0-5034 GCA_036500785.1 Acidobacteriaceae bacterium | reverse complement strand
GCTTCGCAACGCCGGCGCCAGGCCGTTGTTTCTCGCGGTCAACAAGACGGATTCGGTGGAGCTGGAGGCTGGCGCGGAGAACTTTCGCACGCTGGGCTTTCGTCATGTCGTTCCGATTTCGGCCGAGCACGGAATCGGTGTTGCGGATCTGCTCGACGACGTCTGGGCCGCGCTCCCCGCGGAGACCGTCAACGAAGAACCCGCGGAAATCATGGAAGGGATCGAGCAGGAAGCCGAGGAGGATGAGGGAGATTTCATCGCCGATGAGGACGCGCGTGCATCCGAGACTGAGCCCCGGGAGCGCAAGCTCCGCACGCATGGCGAGCATGTGCAGCGCGAGACGAAGGTCGCCATCATCGGCCGGCCCAACGTCGGCAAGAGCACGCTTCTGAACGCGCTCACCGGGACCGAGCGCGCGATCGTTTCACCCATTGCCGGCACAACCCGCGATGCGGTGGATGAAGTAGTGCATCGCGGCGGCCATGACTTTCGCTTCATCGACACAGCGGGCATCCGACGCAAGGGCAAGACCAAGCTGATGGCCGAGAAGCTGAGCGTCGTAATGAGCCGCAAACATCTCGAAGCCGCGGACGTCGCGCTACTGATGATCGATGCCACCGAAGGCGTAACCGGCAGCGATGCAACCATCGGCGGCTACGCGCACGAAAGCGGGCGCAGCGTAATCATCGTCGTAAATAAGTGGGATCTGATGACGGAGGTCGGACCCGACGGCAAGCGCTTGTTCGATGGCAAAGCGCCGGCGGACCGCAAAGTCTACGAGCAGCAGGTGCGCGACGCCCTCAAGTATCTCGACTATGCACCGCTGCTCTTTGTCTCAGCCGCAGAACAAAAAGGCGTGGAGGAGATCTTCAAGAAGGTGGAGCTGGTCGCGCGCGAGCGCCGCAAGCGTATCTCGACGGGAGCGATGAACCGCTTCCTGGACAGGATCGACTTCCAGCGCGCCAGCGTGCCGATGAACCGCCGCGTCAAGATCTACTACATGACGCAGGCGGCGGTGGCTCCGCCAACCTTCGTGCTGTTCACCGACCGTGATGTGAAGCTGCACTTCAGCTACGAGCGATTCCTGGCAAACGAGATTCGCGGCACCTTCAAATTCATCGGCAGCCCCATCTGGTTCAAGGTGCGCGCGAGGAACAAAAAGCGCGCGGAATAGTGCCGCTCAGTCCCGGAGTCGCGCCAGCCACACGGTGTGTTCGCCGCACGTCGGATCCTCCGGCACGTAGGCCACGACATCGAAGCCGTTGTCCTCGAGCAGCGAGCGGTACTCCTCGGGGTCAAGGCTTCCGTGGTAGAGCGGCTCGCCGCAGAACTCGCCGTAGACCTCGCCGGCGCGCGGTCCGCCAGTAAACAGGAGCGCGGCGCGATTGCCGGCATGCGCGCGAAAGACGGGAAACATTCTCCGTTGGTCGTCCGGACAGAGGTGGAAGAAGCTGTCCCATGCAATGAGGCCCCCGAACGTGCGGCCGAGGTTGAGCGTGCGCATGTCGCGGACGAGCCACTCGTGCTCAGGAAAGCGGCTGCGGCCCATGCCGATGAGAGTCGCCGACGAATCGACCCCCGTGACGTGATGACCCTGCTGAACAACGTATTCGGCGATCGGCTGCGCTGAGCCGCACCCTATATCGAGAATGGCGGCTTGTGCCGGAAGAAGCGCGAGGAAGCGGTCAAGCCAGGCGCGCTCAAACAGGTGGTACCGACGATTGCGCAGAGCGTCCCATGTGTAGGCGTTGCGCTCGTACAGACTGATGATCTGGGCGGCCATCGCTGAGACTAGCTGTCTTTGCGGTAGAGCATGTCGCGAATCACCTTGCGGCGCTCGGCGTTTGCTTCCGCCAGCGCCTTGCCTTCGAAGCCGCTCGCAGCGCCCTTCGACGCGGCTTCAGCTTCGGCTTCCGGTGTGCTGCATTCGGGACAGCGGTTGGCATAGCCCGGTTTGTTGGGTCGCAGCTCAAACCCCTCTCCGCACAGCACGCAGGTTTTGATCGGGAACGGCATACAACAATTTTAACGCGCGCCTTCCGTCGGTGGGGTGTAGAACCCCGGCGACCACGCCTGCGGCGCCTGGGCGCCCGGAACAGGTGCCGGCGGCTCGACCAGCAGCTGCCCGAGAAGCGGATACCGGCCTCCGAGAAAGAAGATCGCATACGCCTGCAGGAACGTGAACAGGTATCCGAACAGCGCGATCAGCGCAATGGCAAGTGCCGCGACCAGAGCAAGGCCGAGGATGACCCAGCCGCCGATCATGCCTGCGCGCGCTCCGGCGCCGGCGGTGTGAAGAGTGGCCCACAGCCCGAAGCCAACGCCGCCGAGCGGAGCTCCGAGCACAAGCACCAGCGCCCCCAGCACAAATTCAGCCGTGAAAGCGCCCGCCATCGCCAGGCAGAAGCGAAGCAGAAGGTACAGCCCGACCTGCCCGGGTTCCGCGCGGCTCAGCGCAACGACGCGGCGCACAGTTTCGCGCAGCGATGTGCCCTCAAGCGCCATCGAAGGCAGGCCGAAGTCGCGCAGCAGGATGGTCGCGACCGCAAGGGCGAACACGGTAAGCATTAGCAGCAAAGCAAACGAAAAGCCGGTGAGGACAAACCCCACAATATGCGAGTTGTCGCCGTGCGACTGCAGCGTGATCGCATGGATGAGGTAGAAAATTCCCGGAATGAGAATCGGCGCGAGCACCGCGAACGCGCCCAGGAAGAAAAGGATTTTGAGCCCCATCCAGCGCCACGTAGCCGGTCCATAGCGGCGCCAGATCGGCGCGACCGTGGTTTCGCTGCGCAGAACCACGTGGAAGATCGTGAACTGCAGCCGCGACGAGAGATAGAAGAAGACCAGGCCAATGAGCAAACCGACCGCCGCGCAGATGAAAATAATGCTCAGGATCGTCGCGAGGATCGCAGGCGACGGTCCGCCGCCTGTGGGGTGTCCATTGTGAAGGGGCGGCGAGAAGGAGAAGCTGCCGCTGAGCACTTCGGCAAAAAAGGCCACGGCGGCGATCTTGAAGAAGAGGCGCGGGTCGCGCGGACCGAGCAGCAACCGGCGCGTGTGTTGCCAGGCCGGAGTAATGGCGTCAGTGGCGGAGAGCGGTGTCATACAACACCTCGTTTTGCAAAAAGCTTACCGCGCAGCTTGGGGCGCGAATAAGAATTCTTACGCGATTGCGGGGAGGGCGGTTCCATTCCGGCGACGCTTTTATATCGCAGTAGCGCGGGGCGGAGAGATCGGGCGGTCGCGCGCGCCCCGTAACTTGCGGGGGTATAGTGGCTCCATGCCTTCCAGTTTGAGTGCTCGCCGCATCGCATTTTCTGCCCTGTTTGCTGTCGTTTGCAGCTGTAGGCCGCCTGCAAGCCTGGCTCAGCAGAGCAGCATGGCGGGCATGAATATGCCGGAGATGAAGGCCATTCCCGCGCCGGATCAGCTTCCCGCGCCCCAGCGGATGACCGGCATCGGCAACAGCCACATCAAGATCACCGCAACACCGGAGGCGCAGGCGTGGTTCGATCAGGGCCTCAGCCTCGAGCACGATTTCTGGGACTATGAGTCCGCGAAGGCGTTCGAACAGGCCATACGCGTCGATCCGAACTGCGCGATGTGCTACTGGGGCCTCTTCCAGATCGAAGGATTTCGCGACCGCGAGCCGACCGGGAGCTACGGCAAGGCAGCGCTCACACAGGCCATCCGCCTGAAGGCGCACACCAGCAGCGCGGAGCATCTCTACATCGAGGCCGCCGAAGCCGAGTCCACGGCCAAGGAACGTGAGCATCCCGAGGTGCCGATCCTGCGCAAGCTCGTCGCGAAGAATCCGCAGGATACGCAGGCGCAGATCTTTCTGGCCATCGCGCTGCAGGACGGTTTCGACGACAAGAATGAACCGAAGCCCGGCACACGCGAGGCGATCGGCATCC
Source organism: Acidobacteriaceae bacterium (assembly GCA_036500785.1). Classification (GTDB taxonomy): domain Bacteria; phylum Acidobacteriota; class Terriglobia; order Terriglobales; family Acidobacteriaceae; genus Granulicella. Next base: position 1,114 of record DASYBN010000400.1, on the reverse strand, counting down.
TCGAAAGCGTGCTGCGCGATGCTCCAAACGATTCGGCAGCAAACCATTACTGGATTCACGCGATGGAGCCCGGCAACCATCCGGAGCGCGCGATCCAAAGCGCTGCGCTGCTGGCGAGCCTCGCGCCGAACTCCGGCCACATGGTCCACATGCCGGGTCACATCTACTTCCGCGTGGGCGATTACGCGACCGCGGAGCACTGGTTCACGGCGTCCATGCAAGTAGACGAGCGCTACATGCGCGAGCAGCACGTCACGCCGGACGACGACTGGAACTACGTGCACAACATGATGTACGCGATCGCAAATCTCATGGAGCAGGGCAAACTCGCGCAGGCGAATGCGCTCTCCGACCGGCTCGGCAATGCGCGCGGCGAGCTCTCGACCACGCTCTACATCTGGTCCTCGCGCGATGACATGGCCCGCATCAGCAATCGTCTCCCCGTAGCCCTGCGACTCGGCGACTGGAACGGTGTGGTGAACCTCCTCGATGCGCAGAAAACTCCAGCGCAGGACAGCTCAAAGAATCTGCGCGCGCTCGCAGCAGCGCTGCACAACTATGCGACCGGCATGGCGGCGCTCGATCGGAAGGACATTGCCGCCGCGCACGCAGCCTCCGATGCGATGGATGCAGGCCTATGGCGTGCAGAGAGCACGCAGAACGACCAGATGAAATCCGAAGACTCGGCCGGAAAGAAAGATGACGCGACCAGGCCGGCGACGATGCCGGTGATGCCGGATGCCGATGCCGAACCCATGCTGAAGGCGATGCGCATCGCATCGCTCGAACTGCGCGCAGCGATTCTGGTCAATGAGAAGAACACCGCTGAGGGCAAGCGATTGTTTGCTGAGGCAGCACAGCAGGAAAAGAAACTCGGCTATCACGAGCCCCCTGGATATGTGCGCCCGGTCGCCGAGACCGAAGGCGATGTGCTGTTGAGCGCCGGCGACTACGCAGCCGCGCAGGACGCCTTCCGCGCTGCACTCGTGGATCGCCCGAACTCAGGCTTCGGCCTGTACGGTCTCGCTCACGCCGAAAATCTTGCAGGCGATAAAGCCGCGGCGAAGCGTGATTACGAGGCGTTCCTGAAGGCCTGGAGCGCGGCCGATCGCGC
>DASYBN010000399.1:0-8269 GCA_036500785.1 Acidobacteriaceae bacterium | reverse complement strand
TCTGTACCAATTTGAAACATAGTAAGGGGAGTTTTCTGAAGTTTGAGACGAACCTATGAAGAAACTGCTCTCCTTGCCCCTCACTCCTATTCTGCTCGCCGGCATTGCAGCCGGCCTGCTCACAGGCTGCTCCAGCAGCTTCGCGCCTAACCCGATTGAAAGTGACCAGACGCCAATCGGCAATATCCAGGGCAGGGTGCATGGCGGACAATACCCGATCAGCGGAGCGCATATTTACCTCTATGCGGCTGGAACGGGCACAGCCGGAAAGAAGGGCACTAACGGCTATGGGACCGCCGCGACTTCGCTGATCTGCAACGCGGGCAGCACCTGCGGCTCGAATGCCTTTGCCGATGGCAACGGGAACTACTACGTGACCACGGACTCGAACGGAAATTTCGCGCTGGGCGGCGAGTATACGTGCACGGTCGGCACCCAGGTGTACATGGTGGCGACGGGTGGGGATCCACAGGTGAGCTCCCAGCCGGCCAACAACACCGCGATTGTGCTGATGGCGGCGCTGGGTCAGTGCCCAGCGGCGGGCAACCTGGCGGCGCAGGTGCCGTACCTGACCATCAATGAGGTGACCACGGTCGCCTTCGCGTATGCGATGAGCGGATTTGCGACGACGCCGTACAACGTGTCCAGCAACGCCACAAACTCGACGGCCTCGGCGACGGCGATTGCGAATGCAATGGCCAGTGCGGGCAAGATCGTGAACCTGCAGTGGGGCCAGGCACCGGCAATAGCCAACGGAAACTCGAGTAACACGAATCCGCAGACGAAGATCTATGCGTTGGCGAACATCCTGGCGACCTGCGTGAATACGTCGAGCAACACCTCCGCGCAATGCCAGGCCCTGTTTAGCGCTGCGAAGGACTCTTCGGGAAATGCCGCCACGGACGTGGCAAGTGCGATCTTCAATATCGCGCACAACCAGGGGCAGAACGTGAGCGCGATATGGGCCCTGAACCCGACGGCGCCGGTGTTTTCACCTACCTTATCGGGGAGCACCGGACCGAACGACTGGACCCTTCCAGTGGTGTACAGCGGCGTGTGCAGCGCGTACGGTACCACAGGCAACCTGGTAACCAGCGGGGCTTATAACATCGCATTCGACGTCAGCGGAAATGCCTGGATCGGCGATCGCAAGAAGGGCGTGGTCGAGATGACTCCGCTGGGAGTTGTGACCACCTACAACCCGGGCTTCAGTTTGGTGAAAGGAGTCGCTGTCTCGCCGGATTCCACTCAGATCTGGGTTGCGGATTTCGGAACGACCGGCAACGGTCAAGTAGACATCATGACAACCGCCGGCTCGATCACGGCGACCCTTCCGACCGCGGCGCAAACGAAAGCCGGAAACGGCAATGTCTACGGCCCTTCGGCCATCGCGGTGGATGCGAATGGAAACGGCTTTGTGGCCAACGAGACGAACGGATCGGTTGTGGCATACGCATCGGACGGGACGTTTCACGACTACAGCGGCGCCCTGGGCGTCAATCTGCCAGCATGGATCTCCATCGACGGAAACAACAACATCTTCCTCCCGAGCACCTCGAGCAAAGTGGTCGTCGAACTCGGCTATAAGTCGCCGGGCAACAGCGGCAAGGTCAGTTTCCAGAACTCAACTACCCTTGCCGAGGACGACTCCTACGGCGTCGCCGTGGACTCGAACAACAACGCCTGGTTTGCGAGCAATTACATCGACACCTCCGGTGCGCCGAATAACGAGCAGCTCGAAGAGATCGGCATCGGTACTCACTCCGGCGGCACCGGGGCGGGCGGTGGCGCGCTCGGCATTCCCTACAAGATCTCGATCGACGGCGGCAACACGGTCTGGATGGCAAATGAGTATTATTCGACGGTCAGCGGGTGGAGTCAGACTCTTGGTGGGTGGGTGGGCGTGCCGCAGATCAAGGCCAACGGAGTAACAACGCCCGCGAGCGGGCTGAGCAATGGGACGACGGCGGGGACGCTGTCGGCGACTCCGGACCCCTCGGGCAATCTGTGGACGGCCAACAAGGACGGCACCGTCACGCAGTTGCTTGGCCTGGCAACGCCGACCGCGAGCCCAATCTACCCGGGCGTTCTTGGGACGAAGCCCTAGACAAATTTCAATTCTGGACGAGGCTGCCGCTGTGACGAGGGCAGCCTTTCTTTTTTGTGCGACGCCGGAGCCGGCGCGTTGGTTAGAGCGGACGCGCGAAGATGAGGTCGCAGCAGCACTGGCTGCCGACCTGGAAGGTGCGGGTGCCGGCCTCGGCGAAACCGTTGCGGCGGTAGAAGGCGATGGCGCGCTGATTGTTCTCGTGCGTGCCGAGCAGCAGACGCTTGAAGTGCATGGCCTGCGCGTCGGCGATGGCGGCGTTCATCAGAGCCTGTCCGGCACTGAGCTCCGCCTGCGGTGTGCCCGCGTCGTCGAGCACCGGCGCGCCGCGGCGCGAGCGGAAGCGCGAGAGCAGGTAGATGCGTTTGAGCTCAATGTCGCCGGGCTCGAGTGGGAAGGTAGGCAGATCGGGCGCGGTAAGCATGGCATAGCCGACCGGAGCGCCGCCGTTCGCCGTAACGGCCAGCGTGATGCGAGTCTCCGGTTTGGCCAGCGCGGCGCGGTAGCTTTCCGCGGAGTGGTTCTTCGTGCAGTGCGCGAGGATGTCTTCACCGGGCAGCATCCAGGTAAAGGCTTCAAGGAAGGTTGCGGCGCCGACGAGCGCGAGAGCATCGGCGTCGTCCGCAGTGCCGCGGCGCAGGCGAACGGGCTCGGTCGCCGGCTCTTCGGCCGGGACAACCCACTTGGTTTCGGTGATATCGCAGGACATGGCAAATTCCGTAGCAGGATCGTAGAGACTTTCCTTCGATGATAGATCGCCGGCTTGCGCGCGGTACGCTCTAGCTGGTGAGTCGATCGTCAGATGCTGCCAAAGCGCGCTGCGCAGAAGAGAAGGACGCGGCGTATGCGCGGCTCGGCGAGGAGCTGACGCAGGACGCGCACGTGCCGGAGGATCTGCGCCGGTTGGCGGAAGATCCGCGCGTGACGGTGCGGCGAGGCGGAGCGCCGGAGCGCGGGCGCTGCGTCGTTTACTGGATGCAGCGGGCGCAGCGCGGACACGATAATAATGCGCTGGACGTGGCAGTGAATGTGGCCAACGCGCTGGGGCTTCCGTGCGTGGCGTACTTCGCGGCGGTCAGGAATTTCCCTCATGCGAACCGGCGGCACTACGCGTTCCTGAACGAGGGACTGCCGGATATAGAGCAGGACTGCGCCGAACGCGGCGTCGGTTTCGTGATGCGGCGCGCACCGCACGAGAGCCGCGAACGATTTTTCGCCGATGTTGACGCGGCGATGGTCATCGGCGACGAGAACCCGATGCGCGGGCCGGAGCAGTGGCGCGCGCAGTTAGCCGAGTCGCTGCGCGTTCCGTTCTGGACGGTGGATGCGGATGTGATCGTGCCGTCGAAGCTGCTGGAGAAGGCGCAGTTCAGCGCGGGCGTGATTCGGCCGCGGCTGATGCGCAGGCTTCCGGAGTTCCTGCGCGCTTACGAGAATCCGCACGCGCAGGTGCGCTGGAAGCCGGCGCGCGGTTTGCTCGCGGATGATGTGCGGGCAGACATAACGCGGGGATGGCAGGAGTTCGATCGCTCTGTTGAGCCCGTCGCCGCATGGACAGGTGGCCGCAATGCTGCGATGCGGCGGCTGGAGCATTTCGTCGCCGAGGTGCTGCCGGAGTATGAGCACAAGCGCAACCGCCCGGAGGCCGACGGCACAAGCAAGCTGTCGCCGTATCTGCACTTCGGACACATCAGCTCACTGACGATTGCGCTGGCCGTAGACGCGGCTGCGAGGCGCGAGCCGAAGCTGCGGTCCGCGCGCGACAGCCTCTTCAACGAGCTGATCGTGTGGCGTGAGCTGAGCGTGAACTTCGTCAGATATCAGCCGCAGTACGACTCCGTTGCGTGCGCTGACAACTGGGCTCGGCTCACCATTGCCGAACATGACCGCGACGAACGCGAGGTGCTCTACACGCTGAAGCAGATGGAAGAGGCGCGCACGCACGACGAACTTTGGAACGCGGCTCAGCTGCAGATGGTGCATCACGGATGGATGCACAACTACATGCGGATGTACTGGGCGAAGAAGATTCTGGAATGGACACGCGATACTAAGACCGCGATGCAACACGCGATTTATCTGAACGATCGCTACTTTCTGGACGGTCGCGACCCCAATGGATACGCGGGCATTGCATGGGCGATTCTGGGCAAGTTCGATCGCGCGTGGGGCGAGCGCGAGGTGTTCGGCAAGCGACGCTACATGAGCGGCGAGAGCACCGCGCGTAAGTTCGACGCGAAGAGCTACATCGCGCAGATGCGGAGCGGCAGCCTGGATTTCAGCGCGCAGCGATAAGCTGTTGGCATGAGAATGCGTGCCTGTCTGCTGGTGGTGAGCTTCGTTGCTCTGGCACTTCCCTGCTGTGCCGAGAAGCGACCGAAGGAACAGCCTCCGCAGGAGTTCAAGGTTGGCATCACGTCGCGGGTGTTTCATCCCAAGGCGCAGCGCAACTGGCGCGGCGCGGAGCACCAGGAGCTCCGCGTGACGGTGTGGTATCCGGCGGCGGAGAACGCGGTCGAAACGCAGCAGGTGATCGGGCCGGCGGATGCTCCGCTGCTGCTTGCCGGCAAGGCGGCGGAGCATGCGGCGATGGCTCCGGCGCTCGAGAAGTGGCCGCTGATTCTGCTCTCGCACGGAACGGGCGGATCCGCCATGCAGATGGCATGGATGGGTACTGCGCTGGCGCGTGCGGGCTTCATCGCAGCGGCAGTGAATCATCCGGGTAATAACGCGCTGGAACCGTACACGGCGGAAGGTTTCATGCTCTGGTGGGAGCGCGCGACGGACCTGAGCGAGGTGCTCGACGGCATGCTCGCGGACCCGGAGTTCGGTCCGCAGATCGACAGCACGCGCGTGGGCGCGGCGGGGTTCTCAATCGGCGGCTATACCGTGCTGGCGCTGGGCGGAGCGCAGGCGGACATCAGCATCGTCATCGACCTTTGCAAGAAGCAGCCGGATGCGACTTTATGTCACGTTCCCGAGATGAAGGAGATGGGAACGCCGGAGGAGATGTTGACGGCAGTGCGCCGGACGAGCGGTGTGTCGCTGGCGCGGTCGGGTGAGAGTTATCGCGATCCGCGGGTGCGTGCGATCTTCGCGATTGCACCGCCGGTAGGCGCGATGATAGCTCTGGACAGCCTTCGTGCGATCCGTGTTCCGGTGGAACTCGTCGCGGGCTCTGCAGATCCAATCCTGCCGCCGAAGGACAACGCTGATCTCGCACGTGCGCACATTCGCGGAGCGAAGGAGACGGTGCTGCCGAACGTGGCGCACTACACATTTCTCGATACCTGCACTGCCGAGGGGAAGCAGAAGCTCGGTGTGTTCTGCGAGGATCCTGCAGGCGTTGACCGCTACGCCGTGCACGCGCAGGTGGATGCGATGGCGGTGAACTTTTTCGTGCGCGCGCTCCGCCTGCGGTAGAAATCTCAGGGCTTCGGCTGCGGGAGATGGTAGAGCGCAGCGGCGTTGTCGCGCAGCACCATGTGGGCGAGTTGCGAGGCGCGCGCGGCCGTGATCTCGCCGTCGCGCTCCATGCCTGTGAGAGCGATGCCGAGAGCCTCGCGTGCGTTTCGCGATGCCAGCCAGGTTGACTCCTCCCAGCCGAGGCTCTGGCTGTAGGGATAACCGTCGGTTGCGAAGAGGACCTTTTCAGGGAAGAGCTCGAGCCACTCACGCAGCCAGGTTGCGAGTGTGGGCGCAGGGATGACCAGCGCCTGCTGCGAGACGTCGAGGTAGACATTGGGCTTCTGGAGCAGCGCACCGATCTCGTGCACGAACGGCCAGCCGCCATGCAGGAAGACGAGGTTGGTGTGGCGCAGAGCGGGGTCGTTGAGCAGAGGCTCGAGGTTCATCGGGTTGCCGCCGGCGATGGAGTAATAGCTTCCCGCGCCAGCCATGGAGTGCAGGTGCACGGCCATGCCGAGGCGCCCGCATTCGAGTGCGACTGCACGAAATAGATAGTCCTGGAGCGGTTTGTAAGTGAGCGGATCAGGAGATGTATTGGCATCAATGTATTTGGCGTAGACGGCTGCAGCCTGAGCTTTGGTTGGGTTGCCGACGGCGAGCGAACGCAGATAGGCGAGCTCGAACTTGCAGGCAATGGCGCCGTGAGCGTGCTGCCGCTCGAGAGTGGGAAGCACAACGGCGGTGACGTATTTGTCCAGCGTCGCTGGCGGATGCGTGAGCCCGGCCTCGCGAAGGTAGCGCGCGCGGAGTTTGTCTTCAAGCGGGAAAAAGAGCGCACGATCTGGCGATTCGGCAGCGAGTGCCGCGTTGTTGAGCGGAAAGAGCAGCGCGTCTTCATACGGCACCCAGAGAAAACGCGGCGGCTCGACGCCGGTGCCCATTGCGACGCGGTTCGCGACCATAGTGCCGATGCCGGATTTGTCCAGAACGTATGCGGAGTAGTGTTCGCCTTCGCGAGCTTTGACGCGCGCCCGCGCAGCTTCGAGCTCCTTCGAGGTCTCCGGTGTGAGCGGCGGCTGAATATCCACACCGAACAGCGCGTGCCATGCATCAGCCAGCGGAGGATAGTCGGGGCGATAGGCGACGGGGTCCGTCTGGGGCGCCATGTTGTCGACCGGAAGCGCATCGAACTCGCGGTCGTTCGCGTCGGCCGGCGGAGAGAGCATTGGATGCGCGTGGTTGTCGATTGCCGGCGTGCTGTCGATCTCGTGCGCGAGCTCGGGCAGGACCAGCGGCTGCTGTGTTAAGGCGGGCGTGGCGGTGACGGCGAGAAGAGCTGCGAGCAGAAAGCGGCTGAGGCCCATGCGAAACAGCGTACGCGATTGGCCGCTAGTCCACGCGGCAGATCAGGCATTTCAGGTATCGCGTCTCGGGCAGCGTGAGGATCTCGGGGTGATCGGGCGCGGCGGCTCGAACCTCCAGCAGCTGCACGCGGCGGTGCGCGTCGGCAGCGGCGGCGGCGAGGACTTCGGTGAACTCGGCGAGCGAGACGTGGTGCGAGCAGGAGCAGGTGATGAGCGTTCCACCGGGCGCAAGCAGCCGGATGGCGCGCAGGTTCAGCTCCTTGTAGCCGCGCAGAGCGCCTTCGGTCGCGCGCTTCGATTTCGCAAACGCCGGCGGATCGAGCACGATCGCGTCGAATGGGCCAGGCGCGAGCGGAAGCGTCTCGGCTGCGGCGGGATTGCGCGCGGCGTCATCGAGCGCGCGCAGCAGAGCGAACGCATCGGCCTCGACCCAATCCACTTCGCATCGCGCGGAGAGCGCGGGGTTGAGCGCGAGATTGCGGTCCGCAGCTTCGAGCGCAGAGCGCGACTGATCGATTCCGGTGACGTGGGAGCAGACGCGCGCGAGATGCAGCGCGAACCCGCCCTGGTAGGTGCAGACGTCCAAAGCCCGTTCTGTGTGCGATGAGGCGAGCACGTGGCGCGCGGCCGCTTCGTAGTTGAGGCGCTGATCGAGAAACGCTCCGGTCTTCTGCCCCGCTGAGGCGTCGTAGTGAAAACGGAGATTGTTGAGGGTGAACGTGGTGGTCGTTGGCGGTTCGGGTGAAGTGGAATCGGTAAAGAGTGGGGTGGTCGGGGCTGCTGGAAGGTTTTCGAGTTCGCGTATGCGCGGGTCGGGGCGTTCCCAGATGGTGATTGGCTCGTAGCGCGGATAGTTATATTCGTGAAGTGTTTCGGCGAGTACTTTGCGAACGTCATCCTGCGCTGTGCCCTGGATGAGCAGTTGAACAATGATCAAGTCGTTGTAGCGATCGACGATTATGCCGGGAAGATTGTCGGCCTCAGCGAAGATGAGGCGCTGAGCATCGATTCGCTTCGAAGCCTCGGCAGGTCCGGGCGTCGGGCTGATGACCATCCAGAAGAAGTCATGTAGAAGTTCGGCTTTAACCAGGTGGCGGCGGTAAACGTGTGCGTCACGAATCCGGATCTTGAGGTCGGCGAGGTACTGCTCGCGCGTGAGCGCGGGTGAGCGCGAGACAATCCGCGCGGCGATCTGCGAGGTGGTGGAGTAGAGCGCCGTGCCGAGCGGAATCTTGCGGCTGTCGACAACCGTGACGAGCGCGCCAGGCGCGAGCGTGTCCTCTGCCTGTTCGATGTCCGAGCGATAGACCCAGAGGTGTCCGGCGCGCAGGCGGTCGGCTGCGCGGCGCGTGATGCGAAGCGTCGAGTTCATCTGCTTCAGGATAGGGGA
>DASYBN010000398.1:0-15612 GCA_036500785.1 Acidobacteriaceae bacterium | reverse complement strand
CCCCTTAACCTGCTCCGCCGTCACCAACCCACACACATCCTGCCCCCACCCCCCCACGGGAACGAGTACAGCCGCCACGGCAATCAAGAGAGACGTGCGACTCATGTTGCGCCCCATAAGAAATTAGACGTGGTCGCTGCTGCCCAAATGCAAGTCGGTCGTTTCGTCCCGCCCACCTTTATGACTGCTCATTTCTGAGTTGCTCGGTCAGTAGCTGAAAGCGGTGTTCGTCGCTGACTCCAACGAACGTTTCCTCCAAAACTGAGTAGGCTTCCTTGGTGATCAGGAATGATCGACCTGCCTCCCGCTTCGCCTCCTCCAACAGCCCTAGCTCGTGAACTTTGGATGCAGTGTCGATGACCACTCTGCTGAGGTTCTCTGTATCGAGCGGGCCAGCAAGCCGAGCGAGCTCCCGCGCTGTGGCTTCGGATAGCCAAACTCGCACGAGCCCGGAGTCGAGTACCTCCCCTATAACCGTGAAGATGTAAAGGTTTGGGTCGGTCATTGGCGGCACACTGAAGTACGGTTGTATCTTCGCGCCGGCTTCTGTGGTTATAGAATATTTCTTTGAGCCGGTCGCGCGGTCGAACACCCACAAGTTCGTACTCGCTTTCCTGGAGCCGCCTTTACCCACTCGGGTGAACCACTTCGCTTCCAGGCTGTCCATCTCAGGGATGCTCATGTGCTCCTCAAAGTAGAGGAACTGTCGAAGTGAGTCCTGCCACAGAAGCCAGCCAGTTCGCATGTCCGGCTCTGTATCTGAACCGGATTGCGCCTTCACTTTCGCAGTGCGCGTTTTGATCAGATCCGCGTACTGACCCAGCACGTCCCGCATTGCTTTGTCGGCAGGTGTTGATGTTGCGGGCACCCGAATTGACCGAGTAGCCGAAGGATGCATGATGCTCGTGCCACAGGCTTCCGCTATGTCCCCTGATGAACGGTAGCGGACCATTTTATGTTCAACCCCCAACGAACCGTGCATCACATCGATATCGAGGTTGCTCCATGTTCTGAGCGGAATTCCTTTTGACCTGCAATACACCTCCGCCCAGTCGCCTTCCTCCATTTTTCTACCCATCATGTGCGCAACACGGATTGCAAGGAGCTCATGAACCTTGCTTGCTTCTTCCGGGTTGAAAGCTGCAACTGTTCTTTGCCTATTTGGTTGCGCCATGCAGGCCAATCTCCGTCATCTCTTTCTCCGCTATCTCTCGGAATTGCTCAAATCCGACTGTTATCCGGGTACGGGAAACAGAATACTCAATCCATTTGGAAAAAAGACGACGATAGTCGAACTCATCCGCACGCTTTACGTGCAGAAATCTGACCGTATAGGTGCTCAGGTCCTGGTCTTGCGAAAGGCGCCGGATGAATCCTCCTATAGCTGCTGTAACGTCTTCAGCCTCTGCCAGTAATTTCAACGGTCCTTTTCTGCAGTGAAGCACTAAATCGTAACCGACCGCGTTGTCGGAGACGTACATCTTGAAAGTAGCGTGCTTCTTGTCGAACGTCTGAGCGCCATCTACGCTAAATCCTGCTGCCGCCAAGCTGCCCTGCAGTGATGACCACGCGCGGTCGGACGAATTATGAAAAACAACGCTTAGCCATGCGCCGGGTTTCAATACTCGGGCTATCTCCTGAAAGGCTTCAGTGAGAAGCCCTTGGTATATTTCGTAATCTTTACCCTGAACTTTGTTTACGATCGCTTCCTTGGTGGTATCCGTCTTAGCTCTAAGCCAGCTTTCCCAAAGAAAGTTCATCTCTGAATAATTGATGTTAGCCCCGAATGGCGGGTCCGTGAACACGTAATCGACAGACGCATCGGGCAACTGCGAAAGGCATGTAGCGGATTGCGTGCTGACGTCAATCTTCCGCCCAAGGTGCGCCGACTCGCGGAAGAACCAGCTTATCGTATTCGCTTTTCGTTCAAATGTTGTGAAGACATTTTGCTCATTCGATATCGCGGGAACGTTATAGTTGGCGATATTTCCGCTCCCCCCCCAGAAGCGAAACTCCGAGAACAGCGTCACTCGCTGGTAGAGAGATGTCACAGTGAACAAGAGCTTATTTCGCACGTCGTCATCCGGCCATTCCATGCACCTCTTCCAGAGGACTGCCATCGCGCGAAGGGCCCGGGGCGTATATGCCTTATCGATTGTGTCTATTCCAGCGGCGATTGGTTGGCGTGTATTTATTCCGGGAGGAAATGGATCCGTCGGGTACCAAGCGGGTATCTCTGCCGGATCGAAGAGTAAGTCGAGGACATCCAAATCTCTTTGCATTGGTGGCGCGGTTTGTTCCTTCGGGCCGGTTCCGCAGCACCGATACCCCACCGAGACCGGGTACCTTTTGGTCCTTCTGAGGCGACGCTTTACCAGGTGCTTCCCACAGTGAGGGCAGCGGAACTCGCTAAGGATTTTGCTTTCGCGCACGCTCTCCCGTTCGTCTCTTGCCACATCCCACAAAATGAATTCGTTACCGCATTGGTCACAAAGTAAGCCATAGCTCCAGACTGTGTAGAGCAACGGTGTGTCCGAGTCGCACCGGCGACATGTTGTTGTGTAAAGCGATCTGTTTTCATCCTCGCAATCCCGCAAAACGGCTCTTACCGCTCCTAGGTAGATGTCACGGTCGATGGGGGTGTTCAGGTTGTACGCGATGAATACTGCGGCTGGTGAGAGGTCCGAGAGAATTGCTCGCCTGTTCAAGTTGGTTGCGGCGATTCCCGTCATGCCGGAACCGCAAAACGGATCGAGAACAACGGCGTCTTCGTCGGTGTAATGCCGAATAAGAGCCTCGATTCCCTGAGGTGGAACCTTTGTGTGATATGTGTGTGCGTCGTAGACGTAGGTATTCTTGCCAGCCTCTATTTCGCCGGTAAATGGCTCTTTGACCGCTTTTGCCGGATGGTCTGGATTACAAAGACGCGCGAAATCTTCGTTCCGCTCGAGATGAAGTCGACCTGCTCCAACCGAGCGGGTTGACCTGCCGGCTCCTAAATCGAGATGCAGCTGCTTTGCCCGTGGCATTCCCTTCCAGACTACTGCACCAACGTGCCATTTTCCCGCTCGTCTTTGGGTATTCGGGAGGATGACGGCGGCTCTGGCGAGCTTATCGAAGAGCGCCTACGCCGCGTCGTCGCAGCCAAGCAAAATCCCACCCTAAACCGTAGCCGCGCGTTCCTGCGCAGTCTGTTCCTTCGCCAACGGCAGCACATCCGCGACCATCACCGTCTTCTGATCGGGATCATACCGGAACAGCACCCGAACATCATCCGCATTGATGGCCCGCAGCCCGCCCGCCCGCGATTTATCCGCAAACACAACGCGGCTGTTCTCAAGATCACCCTCGCGCAGCGAATCGATCAGCTGCACCGCCTTCTGCGTCTGATCTTCAGTCAGCCCGGAGCTCAGGAGAGAGTCTCTGACTTGCTCGGAGACATAAATCGTATTGCTCATGACGCCTTTCTCCTTGCCTCAATCTTAGCCCTCGCCTCGTCCCACGCCACCACCTTGCTCAGGTCGCCCGCCTCCGCCGCCTTCTGCGCCTGCTCGGACATCGTGTTCAGCACCTTCAGCCGGCCTACCTCTTCCTTCCGAAACTCGGCAAGGTCTTCCATATCCTGCGAGGGCACTAGCGCCAGCGCCAGTTGAACCAGCGCGCACACCACAAGCCAGATCAGCGACGCCCGAGTGGGTTCGTGCTTGCCGCGCGCATCCACATAAAAACCAGAGGCGATCCCCACGCCAATCGTCGCGAGGACCGACAAGACATCCTTGGTCTGCTGCGAGATGCGCGCCACTCGTCAGCCCCCGATCTCAATGCCCCTCAATTAACGCACCAGCCTTATTGCACCCGCATTATTGCACCAGCGTGCCGTCTCCGTTGGTCTTCGGATCCTCGGGCGGGATCACCGTTGCGCTCGCCACCTTGTCATCCGCCTCCAGATTCAGCAGCCGAACACCTGAAGTGCTGCGCCCCGCCGCCCGCACACTCTTCGTGTCGATCCGAATGATCTTCCCAAACTGGCTGATGACCATCATCTCCGTCGTGTCGTCGACCAGCTGAATGCTCACGACCTTCCCGACCTTCGAGTTGGCCTTCATGTTGATGACGCCCTTGCCGCCACGCGACTGCAGCCGGTACGCATCAACATCCGTGCGCTTGCCGTACCCGTTCTCCGACACCGTCAGAATCAGGCACGGCGTCAGCCCCAGCTTCTCGTCCAGCTTCTGCAGCTTCGCCGCCGCCTCCTCAGACAGCGCCGGCGCCGCAGCCGTATCGTCGGCAGCCGCCAACTCAAGCGGCTGAGCCGCAGCCGAGTCAATCGCCTCGTCGATCGCCTTCTCCACCTGCGCCTTCAGTCCCTTCGCCGCCGCAATCTCCAGCCGCTTCTTGTTGCGCGCCTCGTTCGACGGCGTAACCGCAGCCCCGATAACGTAGTCACCCTTCTTCAGCGAAATGCCGCGGTTCCCAAACGCAGGCCGCCCCATCGCCCGCAGATCGCGCTCGTCGAAGCGAATCGCCATGCCATCATGCGTCGCCAGGAAGATCACCTGCTCGCCGTCCGTCATCCGCGCCGTGACGAGCTCGTCATCCTTGTCGATCCCAATCGCGATAATCCCTCGCGCCATCACGTTCGAAAAATCGCGCAGCGCAGTCTTCTTCACCGTGCCATTGCGCGTAGCAAACAGCACGTACTTCGACTCTTCAGTCAGGTCGCGCACCGGCAGAATCGTAACCACCTTCTCGCCCGGCTGCAAATCAACGAGCGACGCCATCGCCTTGCCCTTGCCCGCCGCGCCAACGTCGGGAATCTCGTACACCTTCAGCCAGTACACGCGGCCCGTGTTCGTGAAGCACAGCAGATACGCATGCGTGGAGTCGATGATGAGCTGCGAGACAAAATCCTCCTCGCGCGTCTTCATGCCCATGCGGCCCGTCCCGCCGCGCCGCTGCTGCCTGTAAGTTGAGATCGGCGTGCGCTTTAGATAACCGGTGTTCGACACCGTAACCGCAACCTGCTCGTCCGCGATGAGGTCCTCAAGCGTCAGCTCCGCGGACTCATCGATGATCGACGTGCGCCGCGCATCGCCGTACTTGTCGCGGATGTCTTCGAGCTCCTTGATGATCACGCGGCGCAGCTTCTTCTCCGACGCGAGAATCGACTCGTACTCCGCAATGTTGTCGCGAACAAGCTTAAGCTCATTCAGCAACTCATCGATGCTCAGCTGCGTAAGCCTGTAGAGCTGCAGTTCCAGGATCGCGTCGATCTGGCGGTAGCTCAGGATCAGCGTGCCCGCCGTATTCCCCGCAAGCTGCGCAGACACACTGCCGCCCGCGAGATCAATCGAGTACTTACCAGCGTCGAGCTTCACGCCGCGCAGCTCCGTGCCACGCAGATTGATCGTGCGATTCGAGAAGAACTGGAACAAATTCTCCCGAGCATCAGCACGCGAAGACGACTGCCGGATAATCTTGATGACCGAGTCGAGATGGTCCAGCGCGATCTGATATCCGAGCAGGATGTGCTCGCGTTCGCGCGCCTTGTTCAGCAGGAACGCCGTGCGGCGGCGCACCACGTCGATGCGGTGATCGATGAACGCATGGATCGCCGCCGGCAGACCCAGCTCCTTCGGCTGGCCGTTGTGCACGGCCAGGAAGATCATCGAGAAGCTCTCCTGCATCTGCGTGTGCTTGTAGAGCTGGTTCAGCACGATCTCGTGCTGCGCGCCGCGCTTGAGCTCAATCACGATGCGCATGCCGTCGCGGTCGCTCTCGTCGCGCACGTCGGAGATGTCGTCGATGATCTTTTCGTTGACCAGCTCGGCAATGCGCTTGATCAGGTTTGACTTGTTGACCTGGTACGGGATCTCGGTCGTGATGATCGCCTGCCGCCCGCCCGAGATCTGCTCGAGCCCGCACTTCGCGCGCATGATGAAGCGGCCACGGCCGGTCTTGTAGGTCTGCGCGAGATTACCGCGGCCATACAGATAGCCGCCGGTGGGGAAGTCGGGGCCCTTGACATGCTGCAGCACAATCTCGAGGTCCGACCTCGTCTCGCCCTTCTCTTTCTGGATGAGCTCGATGGTCGCGTTCAGGACCTCGGTGAGGTTGTGCGGCGGAATGTTGGTCGCCATGCCAACCGCGATGCCCGTGCTCCCGTTGACAATCAGGTTCGGGAAGCGCGCGGGAAGAACCGACGGCTCCGTAGTCGACTCATCATAGTTGGGCACAAAGTCAACGGTGTCCGAGTCGATGTCCGCGAGCATCTCGCCGGCAAGCCGCATCATGCGCGACTCGGTGTAACGCATCGCCGCGGGCGGGTCCCCGTCAACCGAGCCGAAGTTTCCCTGGCCGTCGATCAGCGGATAGCGCAGCGAGAACGGCTGCGCGAGCCGAACCATCGTGTCGTAGATCGCCGAGTCGCCGTGCGGATGGTAGTTGCCCATCACGTGCCCGACGACCTTCGCCGACTTCGTGTACTTCTTGTTGAACTGCAGCCCCATCTCCTGCATGCCGTACAGCACCCGGCGATGAACCGGCTTCAGACCGTCGCGCGCATCGGGCAGCGCACGCCCGATAATGACGGACATCGAGTAGTCGAGATACGACCGGCGCATCTCCTCCTCGATGTTGATCGGCAGAAGCTGCAGGGCTCCCGGGCCGGTGGGCGCACCGGGGCCGTCTCCGCTGCCGCCGCCAGGCGGCGGATTATTGGAGTTGGCATCCTGCGCGGAGGGTGGATCGTTCGGGTTGGAACCCAGGGGGAGCTGGTTCTGATCGTCAGGCATCGTCACCCTCTATTATAGGTCGTCTGGAGTCTGCGTGCGATAGAGGTGCCCGCGTGTAACCGACGCATAACAAATGAGTTCCAGAATCTCATCAGACCTGCTGCAAAGCTGTGGGCAAAAGAAAAGAGGGACCCCGCGGGGGTCCCTCTTTTTTGTTCTGTTGATTGAGTTTAGAAGTGCAACTTCACTGCAAGCTGCATCGACCGCGCGTTGCTCGAGAAGGCCTGCTCGGGACGATTGAAACCTGCGGACGACGGCTTCAGGAAGTTCAAGGTTGAGGTTGAGGTATCCCCGACGGAGTTGATCGTGTTGATGGAGCCGGAGATGAATTGCGGATGGTTGAAGAGGTTGAAGGCCTGCGCCATGAACTCGATCCCGATGGATTCATGGATCTGGAAGCTCTTGGTCGCGGTCGCGTCAACATCGTTGATGGGACGCAACGGCAGGGTATTGCGGCTGGCAGTTGCCAGCGCGCCCAAGCCAGCCGTGATGTAGTAGGCGCTCGGGTTGTTAGCGATATAGGCGACCGTGTTCGCCGCGCAGAAACCGCCCGAGTCGGCGGGGCACTGTGCGGCCAAAGCTGGATCAGAGCTATACAGCGGAGTCACGCCGGAGCCGATACTCTTATTGCCGCCGCCGTTGACGATCGCCCGGTCCGGCGCCGCGTCACCGTTCAGATTGGCGTCGTCTCCAGAATTGACCGTGCCATACTCCGGCGACTGATACGTGTAGATCGGAGCGATGAGCCAGTTTCCGACCAGGTTGCGCAGCGCCCAGTTTCCGCTGCTCTTGTACGCTTGCACGTCATAGATCGCTTCCAGCGTGAGGCGATGCGTGCGATCCAGAGCCGATCGGGTGTAATCCGCATTGACATTCTGCGAGTCCTGCGGGCGCCGCGGAGTCAGCACCGTCGAGAATACGTCGGCGGTGGCGTCGTCCATCGTCTTGCTCCAGGTATATGCGAAGTTCAGCTGCAGACCGTTCTTCATGCGCTTCGTCAACTGCGCGGCCAGAGCGTTGTAGCTGGAACCGGCGTACGGCTGGTAGGACGTGATCGTGCTCGTCAACCCCGCCGCCGCATAGGCCGGAACAAGGCTGCTTATGCTCTGGAGCGACGCGAGCGTGTTCTGGGTACCCAACTGGTCAAGCTGCGCCTGGCTGGGCATGCTCGTATAGGTCGGAAGATAGTTCGTCGAGGTGACCACTGACCGCCGGTTCAGCTGAATCTGCGCCGGCAGATGCACGCCGCGAGTCCCGAGATACCGGACCTCGGCGGTATAGTCTGAGGCGAAAACGTGCTGTACGCCCAGGTTCCAGGTCTCCGCATAAGGCAGTACTTGGTTCGGGACGAAAGCAGCAGTCGCTCCGCGCTGTTTGCAAATTGCAACGCTCGGGGAAGAGCCCTTAGGACACCCCACTGTAGGCGTATCGTCAAACGTCGCCAGACCGCCATTGCCCGGGGGCAGACCACCGTTCGCCAGGAAGTTGGGATCGCCCGGATTCGGGTTCACTGCTCCGGTGTAGTTCGTGTTGCCGTCTCCCACCGTATTCGTCGAGCTGTACTGCGGCGGGAGCGAAAGCAGTCCCTGGTTGTCATAGAGGACGTCCATCGCCATGCCGAAGCCGGCGCGGATCGACGTCTTCTCGTTGGGAGCGTAGTTGATGCCCAGGCGCGGAAGGAAGTTCTTCTTCTGCGGCTGGGGTTCGCCAAAGTTGATCAGCCCCGGAACGCTGGCCGCCTGGTTCAGCTTCTGCTCGCGCTCGCCCACCGGCACCGACGTGAACTCGTACCGCAGACCATAATTCAGCGTCAGGGTCGGGGTAACGCGCCACGTGTCGTTGGCATACCCGTAGAGCGCAGTCTGGTCGCCGTAGTAAACGAAGTTGCCCGTGGAACGCTGACCGAAGTAAGTCGGGGCGTTGTCGTGCAGAAAATCCGTCATTGCCGCTGGTTCGAAATCCGTTCCGCCAGGATTCAGACCCGTGTCATACTCCGTAAACCACTCATAGTCGCCGCGAACGCGTTGCGTGAATGTCTGGGGCGAGATGTACTTGCGGCCATCGAAGCCGATCTTGAAGGTGTGATTTCCCTTTGTGTAAGAGACGTTGTCAGTGAACTGGTACAGGTTCTGGATCGTCGACTGCGGAGCGTTGTCGTCCGGTCCGATGTCCACCCCGATGTCATAAAGCGTGATGTTCGGGAAGGAATCGAGACCCGGATAGCTGAAGTTACCGGCCGAATATACCTGTGAAAACCGGCTGTATCCCAGGCGCGCCTCGTTGATAAGCCGCGGCGTGAAGGTGTGGTACTCGGAGATTGCGATCAGGTGATTCTTCACCGGCAGCGGAAGCCAGAACGCCGTCAGAAACGCGCTGGTATCCAGAAGCGCCTGCGTGTTGTAAAGGTAGCGGCCGCGCAGGCTGTCCTTGTCCGAGATCGTGTAATCCATCGAAGCGGTCACAAACTCGGAGTTCGAGTAGTTCGGCGTTGAGTAGCTATAGTTGCCCAGAGGAATGCTGTACTCGGTGCCCGTTCCAAGCTGGCCGGAAAAGACAGGCGTGAACTGGGGTCCGGAACCCTGATCGAGGCAGTATTGATCGGCCGAGGCATCGATGCCCGTCGTCCCCGGAGACACCGGAACATACTTCTCAAAGATCTGGAGGTTCGTCTGGTTCAGGGTCGAGATCCCGTTCAACATCGAAATGCCCGTTGCTGTGGGGCTGCACCCACCAAGCTTGGCGGTCTGGCCCTCCGTCTGCCGCTCGAAGTTGCCAAAGAAGAACAGCTTGTCCCGCTTGATCGGGCCGCCGATCTCACCGCCGTAGCGGTTGAAATCGTAGCGCGGATTGTAAGGTGTCTCGCCGACCGCGAAGGTGCGCGCCGTCGAGGCGTCGATCGCATTCAGATTGCGATTGTCGAAGTACTCGTACGCCACACCATGAAAATGATTCGTGCCCGACTTCACGGTGGTGTTGAACTGGCCACCGGAGGAGTGACCGAACTCGGGCGAGAACTGGTTGGTGATCAGCGTGAACTCACCGACCGCGTCGTTCGGGATATAGATGAGCGGTCCCGTGACGCCCTTATCGTTATTGTCGATACCTTCGATCGTGTAGTTGTTATTGCGCGGGCGCTGGCCACCGACTGACGGGCCCGTGCCGGCTCCGATACCGCCGCTCGTCGCGACGTTCGGGCTCAACAGAGAGGTGTTCAGAACGCCCAGGCCGATGGTCGCCGTGGGCAGGGTGGAGAGCTCCGTGCTGCTCAGCGTCTGCGTCAGGTTCGTGCTGACCGTATCCAGCGTCACAGCCGCCTGCGACTCCACCTCGACCGTCGAAGAGCTGCTCGCGATAGCAAGGCTCGCATCCTCGGTCGAAGTCTTGCTCAGATCGATCTGAACATTGCTCTTCTTAACCGTGGCGAAACCAGGCGCTGAAAAGACGACCGAATAGGTTCCCGGCAAAAGATTCGAAATCTCATAGGCGCCCTTGGCGTCCGACTTACCAGAGGTGCTGACGCCAGTCGCCGCATTCGTAACGACCACCGAGACATTGGGGACAAGGGCGCCGGACGCGTCTCTCACCGTGCCGGCGATGTTTCCACTCACCATCTGGGCGTGGGCCGCAGGGGCAAGAACCGTAAACACGCCGAGCGACATATTAATTGTCAAGCCGGCTAATAAGGCCACACGGGCAAATGCAAGTGTACGTCGCACAAGCTTTCTCCTGGGTTGTGTTGGGCGTTTCGTCACTGGTTCTTGCACGTGCCCTGCCAAAGCCAGACTTTTCCCGAAAAACGAGAATTGCCTCGCAATTCCGCTACCGCCGCATCAAGCACGACCAAGTCCTCGCTCCCGCTGGACCGAGGATTCTACAAATTTCTGTAAAAACATCTGCGGCGACGTAATGGGTCGTGCGGCGATACCTTCCACTATTTGCAACTTGAGTACGCCCTCACGAATTGAACTTCCGTTCGCACTCGCTTTACATGCCATTCCCACGAATGCCTCAGGATCGGTGCAGAAACACCAGCATCCCTGGAGGCCCGACCATGCAGCCGAAGACCCTGATCACCAGCGCTCAAGCCGCAAGCGTTCCGGTCACAAGCTCTCCGGCCGCAAACGTCCACATCACCAGCCACTGGAAGGACGCCGCCGCCGTCGAGCGCTATCGCACCGGCGTCTCCCTCCACAGCCACACCAGCTGCTCCGAGGAGAGCCTCAAGTTCGTCCACATGTTCCTCGACATGCTCCCCGCCGCCGGGCACATCATGCGGCGCTACGAGCGCGTCTGCCGGCAAAAGCATGGCCTCACCCTGGACTTTGCCCGCGCCTTCTGGCGCCCCCCCATGCTGCCCAAGATGGCCTTCGACCTCGAGGCCCGCCAGATCCGCCGCCTCGGCCTCGACCCGCTGGTCTCCATCACCGACCACGACACCATCGAAGCCCCCATGCTCCTCCGGACCGTGCCCAGCGCACGCCACATTCCCGTCTCAGTCGAGTGGAGCGCGCCCTTCGGAGACACCGAGCTGCACCTCGGCATCCATAACCTCCCCAGCGCCGACGGCTCCGAGTGGATGCGGCGCTTCGCACACTACACCGCCGCCGCAGAAGCCGCCCGCGATTGCGAGGACGAGTTCGGCGCCCGCGTCGAGGCCATGGACGCCCGCCTGATCGACATGGTCCGCGAGCTGCACGCCACCCCCGGCGTGCTCGTCATCTTCAACCACCCCGTCTGGGACCTCCACAAGGTCGGCGAGACCGTGCACCGCCGCGAAATCGTCCGCTTCATCGCCGCCGCCGGCAACGCCATCCATGCGCTCGAGCTCAACGGCCTGCGCCACGCCCGCGAAAACCGCGAGGTCATGCGCCTCGCCCGCGACACCGGCCACCTAATGATCTCCGGCGGCGACCGCCACGGTCTCGAGCCCAACGCCAACATCAACCTGACCCAGGCCAGGAGCTTCCGCGACTTTGTCGATGAGATCCGCATCGAGCGACGCAGCCACGTTCTCTTCATGGAGCAGTACGCCAAGCCCTGGGAGGGACGCATCCTGCAGTCCACGCTCAACGCGGTAACCGACTTTCCGGACTTCATCGAAGGATGGCAGCGCTGGGACGAGCGTGCCTTCCACCCTGACGCCCAAGGCAATCTGCGGCCGCTCAGCGAGCTCTGGGCGACCGGGCGCGCTCCCTGGCCCCTTCGCTTCGCCATCCAGACCGTAAAGCTCGGACGCAGCGAGATGCTCCGCCGCGGCCTCAGCGCCGCCATCCGCGTCAGCGATTCAATGCCGCTCGAGATGGAGCTTCAGTGAACAAACCCAAAGGTGCACATCGGGCGGGAGCACGGCCGAAGCCGAAGGCGGCACCCCGCCCCATACCCAAGGGTTGTCATCTCGACCGAAGCAACTAGCGCCCACGCCTGTCATCCTGAGCGAAGCGCGCTAGCGCGAAGCCGAAGGACCCCCGCATTTGCCTTTGCTCTTGCTGTTGCCCTTGCTTTTCTGTCTGTCATTCCCACAGGGAATCTGCTTTACGTACAGCTCACCTGAGCGAAGCGTCCCTTACCACCCACACACTGTCATCTCGACCGAAGCGCGCAGCGCGAAGCGGAGAGACCCCCGCATTTGTCTTTGCTCTTGCATTTGCCCTTGCTTTTCTGTCTGTCATTCCCGCAGGGAATCTGCTTTCGCTCTCGCTCTCGCTCTTGCCTTTGCCTTATTCACTATTCACTATTCACTATTCCCTACTCACTACTCACCACCTCCCGAATATCAACATGCTCTCGCGTGAACGGGTGCTTGAAGAACGTCGTCCAGAAGTAGTTCACCGCATACCGCCACGCGATCGTGATCATGCCTTCGTGCTTCAGCCGCCGCGCCGACGACAGCATCTTCAGGTCGAACGTAAACATCACCTTGCCCACATGGTGCAGTCGCCGCGCGATATCCGTATCCTCGCCGTAAAACGTAATCGAGACGTCATAGCCGCCGATCGCCTCCAGCGCCTCGCGTGACAGCACAAAATTCCCGCCCTGCACCATCGACCCCACGCGCAGGACGTACTTGTTCGTCGCATACGTCAGCCAAGCGATCATGTAGAACACATGCACCAGCCGGCGCTGCCGCGGCGCAAGATCGTAGTACACCAGCGGCCCCGAGAGCGACACCAGCGGCGGATTGCGTCCTTCGTGCTCGCGAAATGTCGCGAGAACCTTCTCCACCCATCCCGGCGTCAGACGCGAGTCGGCATCGACGTTCGCAATCAGCGTTCCCGTCGAGGCCAGAAACCCCGCCTGTCGCGCAAACGGAAGCCCCTTGCGATGCTCATCGACCAGCCGCACCCGCTCCCCGTACCTCGCGCTGTAGCCAAGCACAACCTCGCGCGTCGAGTCGGTGCTCGCATTGTTCACCACAACAATCTCGGTGATCTCTTCGAGCCCGCGCGTCTGGCTCAGAATCGATTCGAGGCACGCACCGAGATAGGCTTCTTCGTTGTACGCAGGGACGACGAAGCTAAGCAGCATGAGGCCAACTTAGCGAAGTTATGTGTCAATCCGCTCAATTTCCGCCGGTCGTACCGCATTCGCTACCTCACCCCGCACCGGCCCTGATCGAATCTCCCTCACGGCGTGAGAATGATCTTCCCGACGCCGCCCTTTTCCGCAGCAGCGTGCGCCTCCGCGGCGTCCGCCAGCGGCATGACGCGATCAATCGGGATGTCGAGCTTGCGATCGCGAACCGCCTCCGCATAATGCACATATGTCGCAGGATTCGGCTGCGCGGTCATCGGCTTGATGTTGACCGTCGGGTGCAGCGCCGCATCCTTCGGCGGCCCCAGAACGCTGCCGTAGTTCCCGCCCGGCCTCACCTTGCTCAGCAGCTTGGGCGCAATGTCGCCGCCCACCGTATCCGCCACAGCATCAATCGTGCCGAGCCGGTCAATCGCCGCGCTATCGGAAAGATCAATCGCCTCCACCGCGCCCAGCGCCTTGGCCTCGTCCATCTGTTTCTTGCGCACGCCGGCAATCACCTTCGCGCCAATCTCCTTCGCCGCAAACAGCGCGCAGCGCCCCACGCTGCCCACCGCTCCGGTCAGCAGCACCGTCTGCCCCGGCTGCGCCGCCGCCGCATCGCGCATCAGCTGATCGCCCGTGCACGACACCAGCGGGACCGCAGCCGCCGTCGTCATCTCCACACCGTCCGGAATTTTCGCGAGGTGCGCAGCCTTCACAACACAAAGCTGCGCGTATGTTGCCGAAGCCAGCGCGAACACGCGATCGCCCACCGCGAAATTCTCCACGCCTTCCCCGAGCTCGCGCACTACGCCCGCCACATCACGCCCGATCACTCCGGGAAACGTCACAGGGAAGCGCTCCTTCGCCGCGCCCGAGCGCATCTTCAAGTCGACCGGATTGATGCTGATGGCACGCACCGCAACCAGCACCTCGCCCGGGCCGGCCTTCGGATCAGGAAACTCTTCATACTTCAGCTTCGACGCCGGACCATACTCGTGCAGCACAACAGCCTTCATGCGACACCTCGTTCCCCGTTGGATGCGTTCGCAGCACAGCCCGCGTCCCACCTCCGTCATCCCGAGCGAAGCATTCGCAGAACGCGCCGCCCCCAACTTTTGTCATCTCGAGCGGAGCGCAGCGCAGTCGAGAGATCCCCGAATTTCGCCGCTGCCCAAATCACCACCACCGCCGCCCCACCAAGACACTGTCATCTCGAGCGAAGCGCAGCGCAGTCGAGAGACCCCCGCATTTCGCCCCTGCCCAAATCACCACCGCCGCGCTCCACCACCTCAGCCCGCAACGTACTCACGCCACCCCTCACCCTCCGCCAGCCGTTTCAGCAGATGAAACCGCCGCCGCATCAGCCCGCGAATATGCGGCACGAGCAGCAGCCTCCCCGTAACCGCCCCACCCCACCGCAGCTTCATCGAGAACCGCACCTCATCATCAAGCCGCGTGCCCTCGGCAGTCTCCGTCAGCCGATGGTCATGCTCGAAGCTCTCGAACCGCCCCGCAATCATCCGATCCTGAAAGAAGTGCGGCGGCTCCCACGTCTCCGGCACAATCAGCGACACGTGGTGATTCGGAAAGCCGAACTGCATACCCTCCCACCGCACGACGTCACCCGCACATACGAGACCCGCCGTCCGCCCAGCCGCTGGTTTCATCCCAAGCTCCCGCTGCACAACCGCGACGCTGCACGACAGCGCAAACACCCGCTCAATCGGCGCCTGAATCACAATGCTCTCGCGGAGAATGAACATGCTGCGTCTTTCGATGCGCCACGCAACCGACGACACTGTTGAGGATCAGGATTTCGCTTGCGGAAAGTGTTCCACGTGCAGGTCGCCTCGTCGGCCAAGCCGGCTCAGTCAAGGTAGCGTGCTGAGCTGGTTGAGTCGGACGCACGGTCGGCCCTGATGCCCCGCTTCATGAGCGGCTCAAGCTCGCCTGCCGCGGTTCCACCCCATACACCTCTTCGCGCCTGGCCTGAACCGTGGTCTGCACCCACGCGGGACGGCGGCCTTCAGCCGCTGCACGTACGGGATGCAGCGATGAAACGTGCGGCTCGACGGCCAGCGACGGAACATACTCCCGCCACTCCTCCGTCTCGGCGAGCCGCTTCAGCAGCTCAAAGCGTCGCCGCATCAATCCGAGGATGTGCGGCACAACAATCGCACGCCCGGCAAGATCGCCGGCCCAGCCCAGCGGCATCGTAAACCGGACGCAGTCGTCAACGAACGTCCCATTCGCCGTCTCGATCAAGCGATGATCGTGCTCCAGGCTGCGAAACCGCCCCTCG
>DASYBN010000397.1:0-4410 GCA_036500785.1 Acidobacteriaceae bacterium | reverse complement strand
CAGACCGTGCGCTACTTTCGCCTCGGCGCCCTTGACTCTATCGCAGGATCCAAGCTCGCAAAGCTTCCCTACTCGCTGCGGATCCTGCTCGAAAATCTGGTGCGCCGCGAAGACGGCGTGACCGTGACGGCCGACGACATCCGCTTCCTCGCCAACTGGGACGCGGCCGCTGAGCCCTCGCGCGAGATCGCCTTCATGCCCGCGCGCGTGCTGATGCAGGACTTCACCGGCGTGCCCGCCATCGTCGACCTCGCGGCGATGCGCGATGCGATGAAAGCCCTTGGCGGCGGCCCTGCGGAGATTCAGAAGATCAACCCGCTGATTCCGGTTGAGCTGGTCATCGATCACTCGGTGCAGGTTGACGAGTACGGGACTGTAAACGCATATGATCTCAACGCTGCCTTAGAGTTCCAGCGCAATCGCGAGCGCTACGCGTTCCTCAAGTGGGGCCAGACGGCGTTTCGCAACTTCTCTGTTGTGCCGCCCGGCATGGGCATTTGCCACCAGGTGAACCTCGAGTACCTCGCGCGCGTCGTGTTCACGCGCGAAGAGGACGGCACGCCGGTCGCGTATCCAGACACGCTGGTCGGCACAGATTCGCACACCACGATGATCAACGGGCTCGGCGTGCTGGGCTGGGGCGTCGGCGGAATTGAGGCCGAGGCCGCGATGCTTGGCCAGCCGGTGTCGATGCTTGTGCCGCAGGTCGTCGGCTTCAAATTGACCGGCAAGCTGCGCGAAGGCGCGACCGCGACGGACCTCGTCCTCACCGTCACCGAGATGCTGCGCAAGTTCGGCGTCGTCGGAAAGTTCGTCGAGTTCTACGGTCCGGGCATCAGCGAGCTGCCGCTCGCGGACCGCGCGACCATCGCCAACATGGCGCCCGAGTACGGCGCCACGTGCGGCATCTTCCCGGTCGACGCGGAGACGCTCAAATACCTGCGCCTCACCGGCCGCAGCGAAGAGCAGATCGCGCTTACCGAGGCCTACTACAAGGCGCAGGGGCTGTTCCACACGCCAGACGCGCCCGAGGCGACGTACTCCGGCACGCTGCAGCTTGATCTGTCGAGGGTCGAGCCGTCGGTCGCCGGCCCCAAGCGCCCGCAGGATCGCGTGCTGCTGCGCGAGACGCCGGAGAGCTTCGCGAAGGTGCTGCCGTCGCTGCTCGGGCCCGAGGCAAACAAAGGCGTGGTTCGCCAGATGGTGCGCTGGGAGGGCGAGGGCGGACATGCGTCTGCCGGCGGCGATCTCGCGAGCTCGGTCGGCGCGCCGGCGCCCGCGGTTCCGGTCAGCCTCATCGTCAAGGCGACCACGCACGGCAAGCCGGGGGAATCATCCGAGAGCTCGGAGACGATCGAGCACACCGTTCGCGGGCGCTTCGGCGTTGATCCGGACAAGTACCTCTCCAACGGCTCCATCGTCATCGCGGCGATCACCTCGTGTACCAATACGTCGAATCCGTACGTGATGGTCGCCGCGGGGCTGCTTGCGAAGAAGGCTGTTGAAGCGGGCCTCAGCACGCCACCGTGGGTGAAGACCTCACTCGCTCCCGGCTCGCGCGTTGTTACGGACTACTACGAGCGCGCGGGGCTGCTGCCGTACCTCGACAAGCTGCGCTTCCAGACCGTCGGCTATGGCTGCACGACGTGCATCGGCAACTCCGGCCCGCTGCCTGAGGACGTCTCGAAGTCGATTGAAGAGCACGGCCTCGTGGCGGTTTCCGTTCTCTCTGGCAATCGCAACTTCGAAGGCCGCATCTCGGCCGAGGTGCGTGCGAACTACCTGATGTCGCCGCCGCTGGTCGTCGCGTACGCGCTCGCCGGACACATCGAGCACAACTTCGACACCGAGCCGCTCGGCAAGAGCAAAGATGGCCGCGAGATCTTTCTGCGCGACATCTGGCCATCGCAGAAGGAGGTTGCTGACGCGGTTGCGGCATCGATCGACTCCGAGATGTTCCGCAACGAGTACAGCAAGGTCTCCGACGGCGACGCCAACTGGCAGCACTTGAAGTTTCCGAGCGGCGACACCTACGGATGGGAGCCCGACTCAACGTACATCCGCAAGGCGCCGTACTTCGACGGCATGCCCGCAACGCCGCCTGCAGTCGAAGACATCAAGGACGCGCGCGTGCTCGCCTGGCTCGGCGACTCCGTCACCACCGACCACATCTCGCCCGCCGGCTCCATCAAGCAGAACGGCCCCGCAGGCAAGTACCTTACCGAGCACAACGTGAAGCCGTTCGAGTTCAACTCCTACGGCTCGCGTCGCGGCAATCACGAGGTGATGGTGCGTGGGACCTTTGCCAACGTTCGCCTGCGCAACAAGCTCGCGCCGGGCACCGAGGGCGGTGTTACACGCCTGCTGCCCGACGATACCGGCATGAGCATCTACGACGCGTCGGTCGAGTACGCGAAGCGCAACACGCCGCTGATCGTGCTCGCGGGCAAGGAGTATGGATCCGGCTCGTCGCGCGACTGGGCGGCGAAAGGGCCGAACCTGCTTGGCGTGAGAGCGGTGATCGCCGAGAGCTTCGAACGCATTCATCGGAGCAATCTTGTGGGCATGGGCATTTTGCCGCTGCAGTTCCTTGCCGGCCAGAACGTCGAGTCGCTGGGGATCACGGGCGGCGAGGTCTACCGCATCGGCGAGCCGGGCGAGCTGCGCTCCATGCTCGAGGCGAAGTTCTCGGACGGCAAGCTGCTGACCGTCACTGCCGAGTCCGACCAGGGCAAGACGATCGACTTCCAGGCGACGGTGCGCATCGACACACCGCAGGAGATCCTCTACTACCAGCACGGAGGCATCCTGAAGTACGTGCTGCGCCAACTCGCGGGCAAAGCGTAACCGGGAAGCCTCAGGCCGTGGGTGCGAGTGGATGCACGGGCACTCGCACCCACGCCATGCCCGCGGCCTCCGCTGCTTGAATCCCTGCATCCGCATCTTCGAACACCAGGCAGTCTGCGGGCGCGACCTTCAGCTTTCGCGCCGCGGTCAGGAACGGCTCCGGATCCGGCTTGCCGTGCGTGTAGTCCTCCGCGCCGACGAGCGCATCGAAGCAGTCTTTCAGGTGCAGCGCCTCGAGCGTGCGATTGATCGTCAGGCACGGCGAGCCCGATACAACGGCCATCGGAATCTTCCCGTGCTGCTCCGTGATGTGTGCCGCCACCGACGCGATCGGCCGCACGCGATCAATCATGTTCAGGTACAGCTGCTCTTTGCGATGCACGACCTCGGCGGGGTTCATGTGATAGCCGAAGCGCTCGTTCAGCATCTCCACCGTGCGCGGCAGCGGAATGCCGCCCCACGCCCAGAAGAGTTCTTCGGGAAACTCGCCGCCGGCTTCACGGACAGCCTGCTGCCAGGTGATCAGGTGGATCGGCATCGAATCCGCAATCGTGCCGTCGAGATCAAACAAATACGCGCCGAATTTGCGGTCAGGAATCGGCAGAGCTTCGGTAGGTGTAGTTACGACAGCCATTCTCCTCATCGTATTCGTTCACGCGTAACACGCAGATAATCCGGTTGCCGTAGCATGAAACTATGAGCGCCACCGCCGTCAGCTCGCGGACGATGTATCTGCCCGAGATCCTCGCGCACACCCGCGCAGTCGTCGCGGAGCGCAAGCAGACCGCGGACGTTGCCGCGCTCGAGCGCGCGGCCCATGCGCACACCCCGCGCGGCTTCGCACAGGCCCTGCGCGCAAAGGCACAACACGGCCCCGCGATTATCGCGGAGCTCAAGAAGGCCTCACCGTCGAAGGGCCTCATTCGCGCCGAGTTCGATCCGGCCGCGCTCGCGCTCGAGATGCAGGACGCGGGCGCCGCGACGCTCTCCGTTCTGACGGAAGAAAAATTCTTTCAGGGCTCGCTCAACAACCTGCGCCTCGCCTCAACTGCTGCGTCGCTTCCGTGCCTGCGAAAAGACTTTATGGTCGACCCGTTTCAGATCGTCGAAGCGCGGGCGCACGGAGCCGACGCCATCCTGCTCATCGTCGCCGCACTCACCGACGCCGAACTCCGCACGCTGCGCGACGAAGCCCGCCGTTACTCGCTCGACGTCCTCTGCGAGATCCACGACGCGGACGAGCTGGAGCGTGCGCTTCCGCTCGAGTGCGAATGCATCGGCGTGAACAGCCGCGACCTTCGCACCTTCGAGGTCTCGCTCGATCGCGCCGCAGAACTGGCCGCACGCTTGCCCGCATCCGCCGTGCGCGTGGCTGAGAGCGGCATCCGCACCCGCGCTGACATCGACCGCCTCCGCTCCGCCGGCTACGACGCGTTCCTCATTGGCGAATCGCTCATGCGCCAGCCGCGTCCCGGGGAGGCGCTGAGGAAACTAGTGAATAGTGAGTAGTGAATAGTGAATAAAACCTGAATCGTCGCCGCCGCTTTGATGTTCGCCTCCGCA
>DASYBN010000396.1:0-7993 GCA_036500785.1 Acidobacteriaceae bacterium | reverse complement strand
ATCAGATACACGAGCGCGAACCACGCCTGCCCGGACACCGCCGCCGGATGAAACCTGCGCGGCTCGCCGAAGAGTGTTGCGGCGACCGCCAGCATTACGCCGCCGACCAGCATCTGCGCGCCCGAGCTCAGCACCTTCGATTCGGGCAGCGGCAGCTTCTTCGTCATCACCGAGGCGACCGACCACAGGATGGACGCGAGGATCAGCGCCACTGCACCGGCCGTGCTGACCGCGATAGCGCCGAGATTCAGTGAGCGGCTCATCATGACGGCCACGCCGGCTAGCCCGATCATCAGCGCCGACGCGAGCCGCACCGTCAGGCGCTGCGTGTGCAAGATCGCAATCTCCGATAGCGCAATAAAAATCGGAATGGTCGCCATGATGACGGCCGTTACGCCGGAGGGCACCTTCAGCTCCGCCCAGAACATCAGCCCGTAGTCGCCGAGAAAGATCATCGCGCCGAGCAGAAAGATGGATCCCCACTGCCGCGCGTTCGGCCAGGGCTCGCGCCGCGCTTTCATCCACGCAACCAGCACCAGCCCGGCCGTGAAGAAGCGGATCGCCGCGAACAGCAGCGGCGGCACCTCATGCACGCCCATGCGAATGAAAAGGTAGGTGGATCCCCAGCCGAAATAGATGGCCGCGAACGCCAGCAGCCTCTTCCATCTGTGGCTCATGCTCAAGTTGTAGCAGCGCGCGCGCCGGATTCAATGCGCAAACTGCATCAACGCAGCCGTTCGCGAACCTCACTGCGGCTCAGATAAAAAAAGAACACCATCGCAAACAGGCCCTGAATGATGTACGGCGCAATGTGCGTGCGATGGAATCCGTAGAAGTAGCCGGCGGCCATAAGGACACAGCCCGCGGTCACGATCGCCCATCCCCAGCGCAGCAGCCGCAGCATGCCGAAGACGCCCACGGCAAGCAGCGTGCAGATCGCCAGAATCGTATACTTCGCCCCGCCCGCACCGAAGGTCCCGCGCATTGAGGCGAACGCATTCAGCATCGCCATCACCAGCAGGTACATGCCGATAACGGCCATTCCGGGCAGCATGCCCTTCGTCTCGCCCGCGGGCGTTCCCGGCAACTTGCGCGCGCGAAAGTCCTCATCCTGGGCAGGCTGAACCTTCGCATCCTCAAACCGCGATTTCGGTACGTCACTCATCACTCATCACTCAAAGCGTATGCAGATAGGCCAGCAGATCTTCAACGTCCTGCGGATCCATATCCGGTTGGCCGGGCATCAGGCCGTGCCCATGCAGAATCGTCGCGGTCACGCGCTCGTCGTTGGCCGGCGCTCCACTGTGCAGGTAGGGCTTCTTGAAGACGCCGCGCAGCGAAGGCCCATGCAGCGCTCCTTCTTCGCGGTCGTAGTGGCATTGTGCGCAGTGCGCCTCAAACACCAGATGCCCGCGCTGCTCCTGTGCGTTCAGTTCATCCAGCGGCTTCGGCGGCGGCAGGCGATGGCAGCCGGCCAGCACTGCTCCGCCGAACAGCACGACAGCCGCGGAGAACGCCGCGCCGCCTGACAGCCGCCTGGCCCTCACCTACTTCGCCGTCTCCTTGAAGACCTCTTCTGCGTAGAAGTTCCTGACCTTCGCCTCATCGCGCAGGATCTCGAAGTACGCGTTCTTCAACAGCTGCGAGCGGCTGTCGTGCAGCTGCTGGCGAATTGACTGTTGCACCCGCGGATCGCTCAGGTCTCGCTGCCCGGCCGGTTCTTTGCTGATGAGCTTGTAGATCGCATAGCCCGCCGTCTTGTGGGTCTGCGGATTCGCCACCGGCATGATATCCGTCGTCTGCCCCGGCTTCAGCTTCGTGATGGCCGCGTACGTGGTTGGGTCGGTCGCCTGCTTCAGTTGCGTCTCGTACACAAAGCCCATATCGCCGCCGTTCGGCGCCGTGTTCGGGTTCTCTGAGAACTGGATCGCCAGCGATCCAAAGTCCTCGCCTGCATCGATGCGGTTCTTCAGCGCCTGGACCTTCTTGAGCGCATCCGTATCGCCTGCGGCCTTATTGTTCTGCAGATTATTAACCTGCTGGCCGGTCTGGTCGGTCACCTGAATCCCCGCCAGGTGATACTGCGGCTCAATCAGGTTGAACTCCGCCTTATGTTCGTTGTAGTAGCTCGCCACATCGGCGTCCGTCACTGTGATGCGCGAGTTGATCTCCTTGTTCAGCAGCTTGTCGAACGTCAGGCTGCGCCGCAGCGTCCGCCGCAGCCCGTCGATGGTCTGCCCGCTCTGCTGCAGCTTCTGCCGGAACTGCTCATCCGTGTAGGGCGCCTTCAGCTCGGTCAGCTTGGCGTCCACCTCGGCGTCGGTCGCGGTCAGCCCCAGCTTCTGCGCACGCTGCTCAACGATCTCCTCCACGATCAGCTCGTGCAGAATGTTCAGCCGCAGCGCGTCCGCCTGATCCGTCGAAGGATGCTGCGCCTGCGGATTGTTCGCGAGTTGCGCGTTGTAGAGCTTGTCGAGATCCGCGCGAAGGATCGGATGCCCGTTCACGGTCGCGACAACGCCGTTCTGCTGCACCTGGTGGCAGCCGGTGAGAACAAAAAGCGACGTGGCGAGAACAAAACTGGAGAGTCGTACTGATTTGTGCATTCGGGAGGTATCCTGGCCAGCTTCAGCCGGCAATCCCCTCAGTCTACAGGAAAGCATGCGCCTCCAGAGCCGCCCAGAGCCGGGTCGAAGCGTGCAGTTTGCGAGAACCGGGCAGCGCGCGGAGAGGTCTTACAGTCGCCCCAGCTCCACCACCCGCACGCTTGTAATCGCGCCCACCTTCCGCAACTCGGCAACCGCCGCTGCGAGCGCCTGCTCGTCGCCCGCGGCGGTGTCCAGCTGCACCACGGCCAGCGCATGGTTCTCCGGAATGCGTCCTCCACGGCTGCGGCCCAGCGCAAAGTTCGCGATATTCAAACGCGCCTCGCCCAGGATCGTTCCGATCCTGCCAATCACGCCGGGTACGTCCTGATTGCGGATGATCACCAGCGTGCCGGCCAGCTCCGCCTCGATATCGATGCCGTCATAACTCAGCAGCCGCGGCGAGCTTCCGTGGATCACGGTCGCGAGCCCGGTCCAGTCGCCCTGCGTCGCCTCGGCCTGATGTCCCGGCCCCGCCGCGCCTTTGCGCGCCCAGTGCAGGCTGAGCCGCAGCGTCGCTCCGGTTCCGCCGGGGACGTGCTCGCGCTTGTCTTCCTGCACGCGGATCCCGCGCTCCTGCGCCGCGGCTGCCGCGTTGATGCGGTTGATCCCATCGGCTCCGTGCAGCACGCCCGCGATTGCGGCATTGCGAATCAGGTCGGTCTTCAGCTGCGCCAGCCGCCCGTTGTACGTCAGCGAGATGCTTTCGACGCTGCCCATTCCAGCGCCCGCGGCCGAGTCACTGCCCGAACTCGCGCCGGCCTCATGGCCCATCAGCTGTCCAAGGCGATCCGCCATCTCGATATACGGCGCCACCTCCGCGTACTCCTCCTCGGTCAGCGACGTCACGTTCACGGCGTTCTGCACCACGCCCAGCTTCAGGTAATCCCGCACCTGGTTCGCCAGCTGAATCCCGATGGCCTCCTGCGCCTCGTCCGTCGAGCCTGCGATGTGCGGGCTCAGCAGCACATTCTCCAGCTCAAAGTATGGCGAGTCCTTGAGCGGCTCCACGCGAAAGACATCCAGCGCCGCGCCCGCAACCTTCCCACTCTTCAGCGCCTCGACCAGCGCGTCGTCCACGATCAGCTCGCCGCGCGCGCAGTTCACAATGCGCACACCATCCTTCATGATTGCGATCGAGTGCTGATTGATCAGGCCCTCGGTCTGCGGCGTCAGGCCCACGTGCAGCGAAAGATAATCGCTCGCAGAGAAGATCTCGTCGATCGGCACCAGCGTCACGCCGTTCTCGCGCGCAATCACCGGCGCGACAAACGGGTCGTAGCCAATCAGCGTCATGCCGAAGGCCTTCGCGCGGCGCGCTACTTCGAGGCCGATGCGCCCCAGGCCCACGATGCCCAGCGTCTTTCCGCGCAGCTCGCTGCCCTGCAGACTCTTCTTGTCCCACTTGCCCGCATGCATCGACGCATTCGCGCGTGTCGCACTGCGGGCCATCGTGATCATCAGCCCCAGTGTGAGCTCCGCAACGGCCACCGCATTCGCACCCGGCGTGTTCATCACCACGATGCCGCGCCGCGTGGCCTCGGCCGTGTCGATGTTGTCCACGCCCACGCCCGCGCGGCCGATGATCCGCAACTTCGGCGCGTGGCTCAGCAGCTCCGCGTTGGCCTGCACGGCAGACCGCACCACCAGCGCATCGGCATCGGCAAGCTCCGCGGGCAGACCGCCGGGCGCAATCTTGTCCGCGGTCACAACATTCCAGCCCGGCTCTTTCTGGAAGATGGCAAGTGTGGCAGGGGACACTTTTTCAGCGAGAACGATCTTCAAGCGAGCTCCAGAGGCGCAAATGGCGCAGTTCTTTCAGTGTAGCCGCACCGCTTCGCCACCCGAAAGCACTCAGTGCCGGCTCAGCTCCTGCGCACACTGCTCGCCGAACTGCCGCGCATACTGCTGCAGAGCCTCCAGATCGATCTTTGCCACCGCATTCCCGCGCAGCATCTCCATGTACTCTTCGGGTGGCAACTTACCCATGTCGTATCCCATAAACGCGGGCGCAAGCGACCGAAAGTCCGCTTGTTCCGCTGCGATAGCTCTGTCGTTGAGAATGCCCACCAGCATGTACACCTGCGAATACCGCTGGACCTCGCCGTAAGGCATATACGCCAGCGCGCCCGTATCCCGTGCCGTTCGCCACGCCGCATCGCTGAACGGTTCGAACTCCAGCGTGTTCGTAATCGATACGCGAACATTCTCATGCTGCTGCAGCACATGAATCTCCTTCACGTTGTTGTCCACCTGCTTGAGCGCGTTCCCCAGATACGTCACATCGTGCTGCGCCGACGTACGATTGTTCTCAAGCTCCGTCCGGATATTCGCCCTTGCCTCGGCCACAATATGCCGGTGATGCCAGTACTGCACCCCCGCCTCCAGCATCAGGGCGATGAAGAGCCCGATCGTCACGATCGTGAGGTGAATCGCAAAGTCCTTCCACGTATGCACGGGTTCGTGTGGCGCATGAACATCCATGCACGACAGTCTACCCGGGGGTCGAGGTGGCCACGCTTATGATTTCTCCCAAACTCCAATCTGCATCTATCCTCTGCACAGCATGACTCTGCGAGACGCGCTTCTCGAAGCCTCCACCCGCATCTCACGCCGCGACGCCGAAACGCTGCTCGCTCAGATCCTGCGGCGTGACCGCGCCTGGCTGCTGGCGCATATGGATGACGAACTCGCGCCGCCCGATCACGATGCACTCCGCGCGCTTACGAGCCGCCGCACCGCGGGCGAGCCGTTGCAGCACCTCACCGGCACGCAGCAGTTCTTCGGCCTCGATCTGCACGTCACGCGCGACGTCCTTATTCCGCGCCCCGAGACCGAGCACCTCGTCGAAGCCGTGCTCGAGCATCTGCGCGACCGTCCGGCCGAGCAGCTCCGGATCACCGACGTGGGCACCGGCTCCGGCGCCATCGCCATCGCGCTCGCTTCTGTCCTTGATCACGCGTCGATCACCGCGATCGACCTCTCGCCCGCGGCGCTCGCCATCGCACGCGCCAACGCGGAGCAGCATGGGCTGAGCGACCGCATCCGCTTCCTCGAAGGCGACCTGCTGGAGCCTGTGCTCGCAAACCGCGCGCCCGCCGACCCATTCCTGACCGGCGATCCGCTCGCCTCGGTTGTCACCGGCATCGCTCTTCTTCCCGCAGATCCGCTCACCGATCCGGAAGCCGGCGTCCACAGTCCGCGTTGGAAGGCCGCGGAGGCACCGTTCGATGCGATCGTGTCGAATCCGCCCTACGTCGCGCTCACCGAAAAGGACAGCCTAGCCCCTGAGGTTCGCGATCACGAGCCCGAGCTCGCGCTCTACGCCGGGCCGGACGGCCTCGAAATCTATCGACGCCTCATTCCGCAGGCCTTCGCCGCGCTGCGTCCCGGCGGAGTCCTTGCCGTCGAGATGGGCTTCGGTCAGCGCGAGGCTCTCGCGGAGCTCCTCGCCGGCTGGGACGGCGTGTACTTCCTCGACGACTACGCCGGAATTCCTCGCGTCGCTCTCGCGTTTCGCCCCTGATTGTTGTGTGTCCCGAGCCTGTTTTAGCTCGCGGCCTTCTGCATCTCGATCACGATTCCGTGGTGCAGCCTGGCAATGGCGATCACCGCCAGCGCAATCGCCGAGGCCGTCTCCAGCAATGCCGCCGGCAGGTCCCGCTTGAACATTCTCGCCACCGTCATCCGCACGAAGAACCCTCCCCACGTGCCGATGATCGCGCCGACCGCGCCGAAGATCACTCCTCCGGCGATCGGCTCGTTGATCGCGGTCGCCACCAGCGCACCGACCAGCGAACCGATCACGACCCGTAACAGCGCCGGTCCCAGGTCCGTGCGGCGCGGCGTCTTGGGCAGCGTGTCCACCACGTACTCGCCCAGCGCGCAAATTGTGAACACGATCGCCGCCGCCAGATACGAGATCCACAGCGCCCATCCATGCTCCGGGATAAGCCCCAGCCACGCCGCCCAGCACAGCGCCGCAATCGCCGTCATGCTGCGCATGCCCGTCACCACGCCGAGCACCAGAACCATATCCATCAGGGAGCCCCTTGCCGCAGCGATACTACAACACCCGCGCGGACTCTAAGCGCGCAGCCAGCCGTAGAGGGGAAACTGCTCCGCCAGCTCGGCCACGCGTCCGCGAATCTGCCGCAGCCGCGCTTCGTCCGTCCGATTTTCCAGCGCCTCGGCGATCCAGCCCGCGATCGTGCGCATCTCCGGCTCCTTCATCCCGCGCGTCGTCAGCGCCGGCGAGCCGATGCGAATGCCGCTCGGCTTCATCGGCGGATTCGTGTCGTAAGGAATCGCATTCTTGTTTACCGTGATGCCCGCGACTCCCAGCGCCGTCTCGGCCTCCGAGCCCAGCATCCCGCGCCCAAACACATCGACGAGCACCACGTGCGTGTCCGTGCCGCCGGAGATCACGCGGAAGCCCGCCGCCTGCATCGCCTCGGCCAACACCTTCGCGTTCGCGATCACCTGCGCCGAGTAGGCCTTGAACTCCGGCTGCAGCGCCTCGCCGAACGCGACCGCCTTGGCTGCCACAACATGCATCAGCGGGCCGCCCTGCTGCCCCGGAAACACGCTGCGGTCTATACCCGCGGCGAACTCCTGCGTGCAGAGGATCAGACCCGCGCGCGGACCGCGCAGCGTCTTGTGCGTCGTCGTGGTCACCACATGCGCATACGGCACGGGCGAGGGATGCACACCACCCGCGACCAGCCCGGCGAAGTGCGCCATATCGATCACCAGCTTCGCGCCGATCTTGTCGGCGATCTCCCGCATCCGCGCGAAGTCGAACTGCCGCGGATACGCCGATCCGCCGCCGATGATCACCTTGGGCTTCTCGGCCAGCGCCTGCTCTTCCAGGTGGTCGTAATCGACTGTCTCGGTGTCCTTGCGCACCTGATAGCCCACCACGCGATACAGCTTGCCGGAGAAGTTCAGCCGGTGCCCATGCGTCAGATGCCCGCCGTGCGCCAGGTCGAGCCCGAGGATCGTGTCGCCCGGCTCGAGCAGCGTCATGTACGCCGCGGCATTCGCCTGCGAGCCGGAGTGCGGCTGCACGTTGGCGTGCTCGGCGCCGAACAGCTTCTTGGCGCGATCACGCGCCAGGTTCTCGACGACGTCGGCGAACTCACAGCCGCCGTAGTAGCGCTTTCCGGGGTAGCCCTCCGCGTACTTGTTGGTGAAGACGGATCCGGCCGCCTCGAGCACCGCGCGGGAGACGAAGTTCTCGCTGGCGATCATCTCCAGCCCGTCATGCTGGCGGGCGACTTCGTTGTGGATCTGGGCCGCAATCTCGGGGTCGGCGGCGGCAAGCGGAGCACTTAAATCTATCGGCA
>DASYBN010000395.1:0-1753 GCA_036500785.1 Acidobacteriaceae bacterium | reverse complement strand
TCAGCAGGACACCATCCAGCTCACCTCCGGTGACCTCCTGCTCGCGTTCTCCGATGGCCTCACCGAGCCCGAACAGAACGACGAGCAGTTCGGCGAAGAGCGGCTCTTCGACTACGTCCTGAAGCACCGCAGCGAGCCGCTTCCCATACTCGCGGCCAACACGCTCGAATGCCTGCGGCAATGGATCGGCAACCAGGAACAGCCAGACGACATGACCCTGCTGCTCGCGCGCCAGCTCTAGCGCACGCGAATAAGGGATGCACCATCACCGCGCAGCTTTATCGCGCGCTGAGTAGGCTCGCAGCTCTTCTCAACTATTTCGCGAACGCATTCACCGGAAGAACCCGGTTCGGCTCGACCGTGCACGCATCCTCACTCGGCGCCCGCCACATGCTCCCATCCGCGTACGTCACACTCGCCAGGTGCACGCGCGTGATCGTCGCCGCAGGCCCTACCATGAGATCGCCGTCGATATGCATCGCCGCCTCCTGCTTCAGTACAAAGGTTTTACGATCCTCCCGCGTATCTTTCGTCCGCTGCTTCGGATCGACGGGCATCAGTCGCATTCCCGGGGGCAGATAGCTAACGCTCAGCTCGAGCGCCTGCACGTTCGTCTTGGCGCCCTCAAACTCCACGTGCACGCCCATGCTGCCCGGTGCTCGCGACCGGTCCTTCTTATCTTTGTCCTCAAGCGCAGTCGCCCATACCGTCCCGACACCGTTCGTCTGCTGACGGGCCATCAACTGCCCTGGACATCCCGACCCGACGATCACATATCTGGACGCCTGCGCTGTGCTCGCACTGCCCGTCTGCGCCTGCGCAACCGCCGCCGCCATCAATCCCACTACCGCAACCGCACCGAATCGCATCTCTGCCTCCTCGACGCCTGCGCCTCCATTCTCCTCCTATCGTCTTGCCTGCGTCCACAGGCCGCCGCACACTGCGCTCGACTACCATCTCCTCAATGCCCGCTCACTTCACGCCGGCCGCCTTCACCTTTCTGCGCGGCCTCGCGCGCCACAACGACCGCGAATGGTTCAACGCACGCAAACCGGCCTACGAGCGCGAACTCAAAGCTCCCATGCTCGCCCTCGTCGACGAGATCACACAGTCGATGGCTGCCTACGCGCCCGAGCACATGCGGCCCGCGCACAAATCCATGATGCGCATCTATCGCGACATCCGCTTCTCGCCGGACAAGCGTCCCTACAAAACGCACCTGTCTGCGTGGTGGTCGCGCCGCGGCATGGAGAAGACCTCCGGAGGCGGCTTCTACCTGGAGATCGGCCCGAAACGCTGCTTCCTCGCGGCCGGCGTCTACATGCCTGAGCGCGAGCAGCTTCTCGCGCTGCGCCGCTGGCTGGCCGACAACCACCGCGACTACACCGCGCAACTCGCAAAGCTCCTCCGTCCGCGCTCATCACGCGCGCTCGCGTTCGAACCCATCGACCCCGACGCGCTCTCCCGCGTGCCCAAAGGCTTCGGCTCCGAGCACCCCGCCGCCGATCTCCTACGCGCGCGCAACTGGGGCGTGCGCCTGACTCTGCCCACCGCGCTT
Organism: Acidobacteriaceae bacterium; assembly: GCA_036500785.1. Taxonomy (GTDB): domain Bacteria; phylum Acidobacteriota; class Terriglobia; order Terriglobales; family Acidobacteriaceae; genus Granulicella. Next base: position 195 of record DASYBN010000395.1, on the reverse strand, counting down.
GCGCTCGAGCCTGCGCTTGCTCCCGAAATCGTCACGCACTTTCGCCGCATGGCTCCGCTGGTCGACACGCTGAACCGCGCAATCCTCTCCGCCGCGACGGCCTCGCAGGAGCCGCTTCGCCGGGTTCGCGCCAATGCCTTTCTGTGAAATTTCTGCAACTTGGTTGCATTTCGCCCCTGTTTTCCGCCGAAAACT
>DASYBN010000394.1:0-2346 GCA_036500785.1 Acidobacteriaceae bacterium | reverse complement strand
AGCCCTGTACATCGCGTACCTTCGACTTACACGAGCCGACATCCGCATCATTTGCATTGTCGCGATGTACCTGCTCGGCGTGGCCTCTTACCCGACCAACAGTGGCGCCATCGCCTTCTTCATCTACGCCGCCGCTCTGCTTCCCTTTGTTGTCGCCTCAGCACCCAGGGTTCTGTTCGCGCTTATCCTCGATTCCGCCCTGCTCGCCGCGCAGGCGTGGCTTCTCCATCGCAACCCATACAGTCCGCTGTTCGGCATCTTCTTCATCTTCGTCGTAGGCGGAAGCAACATCTTTTTTGCGCAGAAAATGCGAGCAGACTGCAAACTGCGCATGGCCCAGGAGCAGATCGGAGCGCTCGCCGCGGTCGCCGAACGGGAACGGATCGCACGCGATCTGCACGATGTCCTCGGACATACTCTCAGTGTGATCGTGCTGAAGGCCGAACTCGCCGGTCGGCTTCTCGAGCGCGGCGAAGAGGTTCAACGCGCCGCCCAGGAGATCGCCGACGTCGAACGAACCGCACGCTCCGCCCTGGCCGAGGTGCGCGACACGATCGGCGGATATCGTGCCCGGGGGCTTGCTGCAGAGATTGAAAATGCGCGGAATGTACTGCTGGCCGCCGGAGTTCACCTCCAGCTGGAAGGGCTTCCGGCAAGCGGAACTCTGCGCGCTACGGAAGAGACGGTGCTCGCACTCTCCGTGCGAGAAGCCGTCACAAACGTCGTACGGCACGCGCAGGCCCGCACCTGCAGGCTCCGATTCACTGAACAGAACGGCCATCATCTGCTGCTCATCGAAGACGACGGCACGCATACCGTGGCTCGTGAAGGCAACGGCCTGCGCGGGATGCGCGAACGCGTCGAGTCGCTGGGCGGAACGTTGCAGCTGGATCGCCAACAGGGCACGCGTCTCGTGATTGAGCTGCCGGCGGGAGCCGGGAGCGCGTCGTGAGCCGCATGCCAAGGGCGAGCAACATCCGCGTCCTGATTGCCGAAGATCAGACGATGGTTCGCGGCGCCCTGGCCGCGCTTCTCGAACTCGAGCCTGACATCGAAGTCGTTGCGCAGGCGGCGAACGGCCGCGAGGCCGAGCGGCTGACCCGCGAAACCCGCCCCGATGTCGTAGTCACCGACATCGAAATGCCGGAGTGGACTGGCCTCGAGTTTGCCGCCGCTCTGAAGGACAGCGGGGCCAAGACCCACGTCATCATCCTGACGACCTTTGCGCGGCCCGGTTACCTGAGGCGTGCGCTCGAAGCGGGAGCTCACGGCTATCTCTTGAAGGACAGGCCCGCGAGCGAGCTGGCCGAAGCCATCCGGCGCGTGCACGCCGGACTGCGCGCGATCGATCCGGATCTCGCCGCCGAAGCATGGACCACGGACGCCGATCCGCTGAACGACCGCGAGCGCCAGGTCCTGCAGCGCGCCGGCAACGGACGCAGCTCCGCCGAGATCGCCACCGAGCTGCGGCTGAGTGAAGGCACCGTGCGCAACTATCTCTCCGATGCGATCGCGAAGCTGGGCGCAGCAAACCGCGTCGACGCCGCGCGAATCGCACGCCAGCGCGGCTGGTTGTGATCGAGGAAGCTGTGATCGAGCAGCCGTACGTCGGCAGGCTCGCGCCTTCTCCCACCGGTCTGCTGCATCTCGGGCACGCACGAACCTTCTGGATTGCGGCCCAACGCGCTCGCGCGGCCGACGGTGTGCTCTGGCTGCGCGATGAAGATCTCGACCCGCAACGTTCGCGGCCGGAGTTCGCGCAGGCCATGCGCGACGATCTTCACTGGCTGGGAATCACCTGGGATTACGAGATGCGGCAGAGCCAGCGCCTCGCTGCGTATCGCTCGGCCATGGAGCAGCTCGTGGCGAGCGGCTCCGTGTACGCGTGCCGCTGCAGTCGTAAGGATCTTCAACAGGCCACGCAAGCGCCGCACGAGGACGATGACGAGCCGGTGTACAACGGGCACTGCCGCCCATCCCCGCAGCACTGCGAGAGCTCTGCGGACGCGCTTCTGCCAAACACGAACTACAGGTTCCGAGTGAACGACGGCGAGATCATAACTTTCGTCGACGGCAATGCGGGCGAGCAAAGCTTCGTCGCCGGCTCTGGACCGACGGCCGATTTCGGCGACTTCGTTGTCTGGCGCAAGGACGGCCTTCCCAGCTATCAGCTTGCGTGCGTCGTGGATGACGCCGCAATGGGCGTAACCGAAGTGGTGCGTGGCCGCGATCTGCTCCGCTCCACAGCGCGCCAAATCCTGCTGCAACGTGCGCTAGAAGTTGCTGCACCGCAGTACTTTCATTGCGACCTCATGCGGGATGAGGCCGGATTCAGGCTCGCAAAGA
>DASYBN010000393.1:0-5291 GCA_036500785.1 Acidobacteriaceae bacterium | reverse complement strand
CCGTGCGTGTCGTTCACGCTCTTGAAGTGATCGAGGTCCAGGAACAGGAGACTGAAGTGCGGCTGGATTGGAATGACGCGCGGGTTGTTCTCCGCCGCGATCTCGTTCTCGAGCATCGTGTACAGATAGCGCGCGTTGAAGAGTCCGGTGCAGTCGTCAGTGATTGTCAGGTGCTGTACCAGTTTCACGTAGCGGGCATTCGCCAGCGCGATCGCTGCGTAATCGCACAGCACGCGAAGAAAGGAGATCGAGGCATCCGGCAGCAGGTCCAGCTTGCTGTTATGCAGCTGCAGAACACCCAGCGTGCGTCCGCCATGCCGCAGCGGAAGACAGGCGATCGACTGCAGGTGCAGCTCGGGATGCCGGCGCGCAAACACCGACCAGTCCGGGTCGGCCGTCACATCCGGAATCACCAGCGGATTTCCTGTGAGCGCCACGTAGCCCGAGATGCCTTCGCCGATCCTGATGCGAAGCTCTGCGATGTTCTCCGTGTCGAAGCCGGCGTGCAGCGCGTAGTAGAGCTCGCTGGCCTCTTCGTCCACCATCAGCAGGGACCACTGCTCCGGGCCGAAGTACTCTTCCATCTGCGAGAGGATGGCTCGCAGCAGCGGCTCAAGCTCCAGATTGGCAGTCAACGCGCGCGCCACCTCATGGAAGACGCGCAGGTGATCCATCTGCCTGCTTTCGATCAGCTCGGTATGACGCCTGTCTGCCACGTTGCGTCCTGAATTGCGGGTCAGCACGTACTCGCCAGCGTCACCAGCATAGCGCAACAATGTACCGGTCTCTTGCCTGGGCGTTGATGTTGCGGTTTGCATTCTAGATGCATCGGCTCACGCAGTAGGAAGCGAATGCGTCGTTCCAAATCCGGACACTTCTTCAGCCCATTTTGGGCTTCTGCTGTCCCATTCTGGACCTAGCCGCCGATGTGCACCATCGAGCGCGACGGCTTCAAAAAACCGGGTTCGCCAATGTGATGGCGCGCTTCCTTGCGTTCCACGATGCGCCGCATACGCGCGCGCAGCTCATCGTCCGTCGCACCCTGACGCATTGGGCCGACCAGATCGTGATCGCTTTGGGAGAAGAGACAGGTCCTCACTTTGCCGTCGGAGGTGACGCGCACGCGGCTGCAGTGACCGCAGAACGGATGCGACACCGGCGCGATGATGCCGATCTCGCCGAGGCCATCGTCGAAGGTGAAGCGCCGCGCTGTCTCCGACGCGTGATTCGGCTCCAGCGCAACCAGCGGACGCACGCGGTTCAGCCGCGCGACGATCTCGTCCATCCGCACCACGGCTTCGGGCGTCCACGTGCGGTCTTCCTCAAGCGGCATCCACTCGATAAATCGCACGATGACGCCTTCACGCCGCGAGAACTCCGCGAAGGCCTCGATCTCGCCGTCGTTGAAGCCGCGCAGCAGCACCGCGTTCACCTTCACAGGCCCCAAGCCTGCGTCCTGCGCCGCGCGAACTCCGTCGCGGACGCGTTCGAAGCTGCCGGGAACCCGCGTGATGCGCGCGAAGGTTTCGGGATCAACCGCGTCCATGCTCACCGTGACGCGGCTCAGGCCAGCCTGCTTCAACTCGTTCGCCATGCCAGCCAGCAGGTGGCCGTTCGTCGTCAGGGCGATATCCAGGGGCTCGGGTGAGAACGCCGGCCGAACCTGCGCGATCTCGCGAATCAGGGCGGCGAGTCCGCGACGCAGCAGCGGCTCGCCTCCGGTCAGGCGCACCTTCTCGACGCCGAGCGAGACAAACAGGCGAACGATGCGCGCGTAGTCCTCGATGGGCAGCTCACTGTACTGCGCGCCCTCGTTGCCCGTCCGGCAGTAGACGCAGCGGTAGTTGCAGCGGTCGGTCACGGAGAGGCGCAGGTCAGTGATTGCGCGTCCGTGCCGGTCCCGTAACCTGGCGTCTGCTCCCGCCGCGAGCGCAGTCCACTGGTCTGTCGGGAAGACAGGCAGCGGTTCGAGGATGGGGGGCAGCGCGGCGGCCATAACGCAACAGTAATCTTCAGATGCACTTTGGGAAAGCCGGTTTCGGTCCAGCCGTGGCATACTAGGGCCACTCCATGGAGGAAACGTTCCAGAGTCCGCACCCCCGGCGGCAGGCTATGTTGTTCTCTCCTGCGAGGTATAACGCGCGTGCGGACGTACTCCATTCCGGGTTGGATGGGCCATCACACCTGGCTCTGGCTGCTGGCTGCGGCGGTGATTCTGTGCGTTTTGCTGCTGCGGCTTTCGGCGTGGACGCGCGAGGCAAGGCTGCGGCGTAAGCGCGCCGGAGTCACCCAGGAGACCTTCACCGCCCAGCTTCAGCAGTACGGGTTCGACCCCGTGATCACGTCGTCGACCTTCCGGTACCTGCGCGAGGTGCAACTCGTGCCTTTTCCTGTCCTTCCCGGCGACGACCTGGAGAAAGATCTGGGCCTTGCGCCGGAGGACGTCGACCAGACCGTGCGCGACCTTACCATCGCTCTCCGGCGGGAGTACAGCCCCGGTCTGCAGCCGCTGCCACCGGTCACGGTCGAGGACCTGATCCGGCTGCTGCAGGCCACGCCGCGACTCGGGCGTACCGGAGCTGCGTGAACCGCGGAGCGGTTCTAGACGCCGACGCCGAACTCCAGCTCCTGCTGATCTCCCGAATGGGAGTAGATGTCATAAGGCGTGCGCCGGCTGAACTTGTAGCGTTCCCGCAGTTCACGGCCCACAACCACCCCGACGGCCAGCACAGTAATCCCGGCTGAAACCAGTCCCACGTTACGCATAAAGGTCCGGCCCTCCCCCGAGGCGAGGTCGTCAAGACCTTGGCTGCGGAGTGAACGATTGCATTTCATGCGATGGATGATAGCGCACCCCTGCAAAACTTGTGTATTACCGTCGTCTGCGACCTCTGTGCAAGTTACGCAGTAGTCAACATGCTTGCGTTGCATCAGATGCGCGTAACGTGACCCGCGGCTACGAGCCCCGAAAAATCAGCTCTTTGCGGCCGCCGGAGCCGGTGAAGAAGTCGCCGGAGCGGAGCTGCTGGCCGCGCTCGAAGAATCCGACGATCCGCTGCTGGCTGAGGCTGCCGCTGCGCCGTCGCTCGATTTTGCGGCATCGCCGGTTTTGGCGGAGTCGCCTGCGTTCGCGGCTGGCGGCTTGGCCGAGGAGTAGAGGTCCTTGTACCACCCGCTGCCCTTGAAGTGGGCAGCTGGCGCGGTGAGGGTGCGCTCCAGTCGGCCCCCGCAGTGCGGACACTCGGTGAGCTCGGCGTCGGAGAACTTCTGTATCTTCTCGGTGCGGCGTCCGCACTCTTTGCATTCGTACTCGTAAAGCGGCATTGCAGGACCTTCTCGTCGAAAAACTCGCTTCCTTCAAGGATACAGGCTCGTTGTGCCGCGCTGCCTCGCGGCTGGGGCGATATCCTGCGGGGATGCTGCGACGGTTGACTCTGCTTGCGATTGCCATGTTCTGCGGTCTAAATCCATCGTTTGCTCAAACGGCAGCTGATCCAGCGCCCACACCGCCGATGGGATGGAACAGCTGGGACGCGTACGGCCTGTCCATCACCGAGGCCGAGTTCATGGCGAATGCCATGATGTTGCGCGACAAGCTGCTGCCGTTCGGCTGGCGCTACGCGGTGATTGACGAGGGATGGTTCCTGCAGAATCCGCAGGACCGCCCCACGCCGGACAAGCTGGTCTACCGTCTCGATAGCTTCGGCCGCTACGTCCCGGTCCCTCGCCGGTTTATCAGCGCAGGGCTGCAGGATGCGCCAACCGTCGTGCTTGGCGAGCACAGCGTCATTGACCCGGACAATCGCGGCTTCACCGCCCTCGCCCGCTGGATCCATGCGCAGGGTCTGCTGTTCGGGATTCATATTGTGCGGGGGATTCCGCGCGAGAGCGTGCGACGCAACCTGCCGATTGCGGGCTCCAGCTTCCGCGCCCAGGACGCGGCGGACACCGGCGATGCCTGTCCGTGGGACCCGACCAACTGGGGCGTGAAGGACAACGCGGCGGGGCAGGCGTGGTACGACGCGCTGCTGAAGCAGTACGCCGTTTGGGGCGTCGACCTCGTCAAGGTTGACTGCATCGCCGATCACCCGTACAAGATCAGCGAGATTCGCCAGATTCGGCGGGCGATCGACCGCAGCGGACGAGAGATGGTCCTGAGCCTCTCGCCCGGACCGACAAACCCGGCGCACGCCGCCGAGGTCGCCTCGCTCGCCAACATGTGGCGCATCTCCGACGATTTCTGGGACACGTGGGCGGCGACCAAGCCCGGACAGACCTTCCCGCAGCCGCTGAAGGGCCAGTTCGACCGACTGGCGGCGTGGTCGCAGTTCGACCTCAAGCCCGGCCAATGGCCGGATGCGGACATGCTCCCGATCGGCGAGCTGCGGCCCTCGCCGGGCTGGGGCGAGCCGCGCCACACGCGCTTCACGCCAGACGAGCAGAAAACGTTGATCACGCTCTGGTCGATCACGCAGAGCCCGCTGATCCTCGGCGCGAACCTGACGCTGCTTGACCCTGCCACGATGAAACTGCTCATCAACCGAGAGGTGCTGCGGATCGATCAGCACGCCGCCGTGCGTGGCAAACCTGTGGACGCTTTCCGCACTGGTGATCTGCGTGTCTGGCGTGCGGAGGTTCGCAGTGCGACCGATGAGCCTGTCGTCGCGGTCGGTTTGTTCAACCTGAGCGACGCGCCGATGAGGGTCAACCGCACGGCGAGCGAGCTTGGATTGCAATCTCCGAGTAAGAGCGCGACGGCGAAGCTGTTCGACATCTGGGCGGGCCGAAGTCTTGGTCGCGCGGACCGGGTGCAGGTGACAATCCCGCCGCATGGATGCGTTCTGCTGGAACAGCAATAGCGGATTCGTCAACGTTACCGGCGAACATGCCGCTCTGGTTACCAGAGCTGTGGCACGCGTTACTAAGTGAATCTTCACGCCTTGCGGAATTGCCCGTAGGTTTGTGTTCAAGAGGCGCCAGGCAGGAAAGAGACATTGAGGCCCGACCTTTTCCCAGGTCAAAAAAGGGTGCTCGCCGTCCGAATCTGTTTGAGGCGCTCGCGCAAGCGCAGCCCGGTCACGGGGGCTCCCAAAAGGAGCTGATCCGGGAACTGTGCACCATGCCGAAGGCACAACTGCCTTTGCATGCGGGGGGCGAGGCATGAACCCCGCGTTCTCTTGGGGGAGAGAACGCGGGACTCGCCTACTATCGGGCTCATAACACTGTCGTACTTCGTCGTCGTTGTTACGTTGTCCAGGGCCGTCCTTCGGGACGGCCTTCGGGCGTTGGGG
>DASYBN010000392.1:0-2383 GCA_036500785.1 Acidobacteriaceae bacterium | reverse complement strand
TGGCCGTACCGGCACGATCGCGACCTTACCGGCTTCATCGACGGCTCGGAGAATCCGACGCTTCTCGACGCACCTGCCGATGCGCTGATCGCAGAAGGCCAGCCCGGCGCTGCGGGGTCGGTGCTGTTGCTGCAGAAGTGGAAGCACAACGTGACAGACTGGGAGGCTCTCCCGGTCGCGCAGCAGGAGCTGGTGATGGGGCGCACGAAGCTGGACAGTGTGGAGCTCGAGAACAAGCCCGCATACTCGCATGTCGCGCGCACGGACCAGGATGAGTTTGGGAATATCTTTCGCCGCAATATGCCGTATGGTCATGTCGAAGATCACGGCACCATGTTCGTGGGCTTCAGCGCGGAGCAGAAGAGGCTCTCACGGATGCTGGAGAGCATGGCGGGGCTGGTGAATGGGACTCGCGATGCGCTGACGAAGTACACAGTGCCGCTAAGCGGGTCGTACTACTTCGTGCCGTCGGTGGAGAGCCTGCGGACGCTGCGGTGACGGATGAAGCGTTTTGCCACAGATCACAAGGCCTGATTTGCGCCGAGCGATTTGAGCACCGGCGCGAGCCAGTGGCCGGTATGCGATGCGGGGTTCGCGGCGATCTCTTCGGGCGTGCCGACGGCAACCACCTGGCCGCCGCCCGAGCCGCCTTCGGGACCGAGGTCGATCACCCAGTCGGCGGACTTGATGACGTCGAGGTTGTGCTCGATCACGAGCAGCGAGCCGCCGCCGTCGATGAGCTTGCGGAAGGCGGCGAGGAGCTTGGCGACGTCTTCGAAGTGAAGGCCGGTGGTGGGCTCGTCGAGGATGTAAAGGATGCGCGACGACGCGCGACGCGGTTGCCCGTTTTGCGTGGGGTTGGATGAAGTGGAACGCACGGTGGCAAGATGCTGCGCGAGCTTCACGCGCTGGGCCTCGCCGCCCGAGAGCGTGGTGGCGGACTGTCCGAGGCGGACGTAGCCGAGGCCGACCTCATCGAGCACGGCGAGCTTGTCCACTATCTTGGGATGGCCGGCGAAGAAGGTGAGGGCCTCGCGGACGGTCATGTTCAGCACGTCGTGGATGTTCCTGCCCTTGTACTTCACCTCGAGAATGGACGCCTTGTAGCGCGTTGCGTTGCACTCCTCGCAGGGGAGCTCGACATCGGCGAGGAACTGCATCTCGACCGTGACTGTGCCGTCGCCTTCGCAGACATCGCAGCGGCCGCCGGGCACGTTGAAGGAGAAGCTGCCGGCGGTAAGGTTCTTGCGGCGTGCATCGGGCTGCGCGGCGTAGAGCTCGCGGATAGGATCGAAGGCCTTGATGTAGGTGACGGGGTTGGAACGCGGCGTGCGCCCGATCGGCGACTGATCGACGAGGACGACATCGTTCAGGTACTGCGTGCCGGAGAGCTCGCGGAAGAGGTTGGCGATCTCCGGGCTGTCGGCGGAAGGGCTGTCGCCTTGGCCGAGCGCTTGCAGCAGCGCGCGATAGAGCACCTGGTGCACGAGCGTCGATTTGCCGGAGCCGCTCACGCCGGTGACGCAGCAGAGCAGCCCGAGCGGAATCTCGACGTCGACGCCGCGGAGGTTATGAATGCGCGCGCCTTTGAGCACGAGCTTCTCGCGGCCGGGTTCGCGGCGCAGCTTGGGTACGGCGATCTGCACGCGACCGGAGAGATATTTGCCCGTGATGGAGTTCGGATTGTTGCGCACCTCGTCCACAGTGCCTGCGGCGAGAAGCCTGCCGCCAAGTTCGCCGGCGCCGGGGCCCAGATCGATCAGGCGATCGGCTGATCGGATCACATCAGGATCGTGCTCCACGACGAGAATCGTGTTGCCGAGGTCGCGCAGCTCCTCCATGATGCGGATGAGCTTGGCGGTATCGCGTGTGTGCAGGCCGATGGAGGGTTCGTCGAGCACGTAGAGCGCGCCGACGAGACGCGAGCCGAGCGATGTGGCGAGCTGGATGCGCTGCGACTCGCCGCCCGAGAGCGTGGAGGCGAGGCGGTCGAGTGTGAGGTACTCGAGGCCGACCTGCTCGAGGAAGTGGATGCGCTGGCGCACCTCTTCGAGGACCTTGCCGGCGATCTCCTGCTGCGAGGGCGAGAGCGTAAGCGCGTTGAAGAACTCGCGGGCCTCGGTGATGGTGAGCGCGGTGGCTTCGCAGATGTTTTTTGCTTCGGTGTTGCTGGTGAGGTTCACGGCCCGGGCTTCGGGGCGCAGGCGCTGGCCGCGACAGTCAGGGCATGTCGCATAGCCGCGGTACTTAGAGAGAAAGACGCGGACGTGCAGCTTGTACTTCTTGCGTTCCAACTGATCGAAGAATCCGCGCACGCCAGGATAGGTTCCGCGGCCGTCGTAAATGAACCTCTGCTGCGCCTCGGTGAGGTCGTACCACGGAA
>DASYBN010000391.1:0-2853 GCA_036500785.1 Acidobacteriaceae bacterium | reverse complement strand
CCCGGTCCAGGATCTTCTTCGCAGCCTCAGCCTCCAGACCATTGAGAAGGTCCGCGACAGCTTTGTAACCGGAATAGGAACGTTTCTGCGTGTCTCCAATCGTCTGCAGCTGTTGATTCAGGATGCGTGCGACCCTTTGGGCCACCTCCGGCGAAAAGTGCCGCATCTCCGCCAGCCGCTGCACCGCCGCCACACGCTGTTCCTCTCCTAAGCCGGACAGCACCTGCGAACCACGCTGCAGGTCCAGATGTGCCAGCACCAGCGCGACCGTCTGCGGATGCTCGTTTTCGAGCGATTTACTCAACTGCGTGGGATCCACCCGTTGCAACATTGCAAGGTTGCTGTCGTTTGCCTCCTTGGTCCGCTGCAACTGGAGCATGACGGCGTCCGCGCGCGAGCGCCCCAGTGCGCCCGTGAGCAGCCGGCTCGCGGATGCAAGACCGCCGCGCATCGTCTGCTGTTGCGTGTTGAGCATCGCCTCAAAGTCTTCGAGCACTCCGATCGTCAGCTCCGGGTCGACATGATCGAGCGACGCGATCTCTGCCGCAACCGACTCGATCATCGGATCTGGAAGATCCTGCAGCAGTTGACGCGCTACGTCCTCACCCAGCGCCATCAACAGGATGGCCGCACGCCGTCGACCGGTCAGCGGCGACGGGGCATTCGGCCTCGGTTGAACGACAGGCCGCGCAGGCGCTGCATTGGTTGCACTCGTTGTGATCGCTTCCGGCATTCCTGTTCCCTGGCTCCTTCCCTACTAGTCGCGATTTAATCGCTCTCCAGCCACATGTGCAGCAGCCGGGCGGATTGAGCCGTATCCGCGGCCACACTGGCGCTCACACGCTGGAAGAGCGCGTCACGCATATTTCTTTCGGGCGTCGGCAACGCGTGCGCCATCTCTTCTGGAAGTGCATCGGTGACCGAGAGCAAGCCTCCGGGCGCCGGCAATGCCCCGGATCTCAGGCTCCGTGTCGCGGGGCGGATCACCAGCAGGATCAAGGCGAGCAGGCCTATCAGTGCGGCACCGTAGCGCGGCAGATCTAGATTCTGTGCCGTGTTGAGCGCACGGGCGGCTACTGATTCTCCGATCTCCGGAGCGCTGTCAAACGAGATGTTCTCCACCGAGATCACATCCCCGCGCGCTGCGTCATACCCCGCTGTCGCCTGCGCCAGCTCGGTGATGCGCTTCATCTGGTCCGGAGTCCAGGGGACCTGGGCGCTCATCGTTCCGTGGCCTTCCCGGCGATCGTTGATCAACACCGCGATCGTGGCGCGCTTCAGTTTTCCCGGACCCTCGACGATGTGCCGCGTCTTCTTCGACGCGCCATAGGTGCCGCTCTCTTCCTTCATGCTGGCAGCGGCAGCGGAGTGAGGAGGCGGCAGCAGCGGCGGCTGCGCGTTCGGTGCATTGCTGACCGTTCCCGGTACGCCTCCCACCGTAGGCTTCTCACCTGTCTGCTGCTCCGACCGTTGCATCGACAGCGTGACCGTCCCATTCGGATCGTAGGTCTCGTCCGTCTCATCGGCTGCCGTATTGTCGTATTCCAGATGCACCGAGGCGCGCACGTTGCCCTCACCGGTCACGGGCTCAAGCGTCGCGATCAGCCGATCGTCAAGTCGCTGCTCCTCTTCGCTCGCCGCTGCATCAGGATTTCTTGCTCCCAGTTGCGCGCGCCCATCTGCGTCCACCAGCGTGACATTGGCGGGGCTCAGATGATCCACCGCACTCGCCACCAGGTTGCGGATCGCATCCACCTCCTGCGGGCTCAGGTCCCGCTGCCTCAGCTTCAGCAGTACGGAGGCCTTCGCCTCCTCCTGCCTCTCCGTGAAGAGCGACTCATGCGGCAACACCAGGTGAACGTGCGCCGACTTTACCGAAGCAAGGCTCTCGATCGTGTGTTCGAGTTCACCTTCGAGAGCCCGCTGATAGTTCACCCGCTCATCGAACTCCGAGCCCACCCAGTTCGGCTTGTCGAAGAGCTCAAAGCCCAGCCGCCCGCTCTTCGGACCGCCCTTCGCTGCCGTCTCCAAACGAGCCTTATCCAACTGGTCTGCCGGGACCTTGATTGTGGTGCCCTCGGGGGTGACATCGAACGGGATCTTAGCCGTGGTCAGTTCGTCGCCGAGTTCGCGGGCGTCCGCGGGATCGAGATGTGCGTAGAGCACGCGCCAGCTTGGCTGCATGACCAGTGATGCAAAGATCCCTGCGGAAAAGATGACCCCCGCCGTAACCGCGAACAACGCCGTGCGCGTGCGCTTGGGCAACGCCATCACGCGCTGCCAGGAGCGTGTCACGGGTGCAAGCAGAGCGAGAGACTGCGCCGGATTGGAGGAGGCTTCCATGTTTTTGTCGTATCGATGTCGTGGTCTGGTCGAAATCCCGATCTGTCGAAGATCAGAACTGCGTGCTCATCAACTGCTGGTAAGCGCCCACTGCCTTATTGCGGAATGCGAGCGCCATCTCGAAGGCGAGATCCGCCTTCTGCGTAGCAATCATCGCCGTGTGAACGTCGGTGCCGTTGCCGGTCATCAACCCATCCACGGCCTGGCTGGCCTTGCTTTCGAGCGTCTGCATCTGCTGCATCGCATTGCGCATCAGCGCCGCAAACGGTGCGCCGGGCTCGGCCGCCGCAGGTGTGCCGCCGATATGCGAAAGCTGTGCCGGCGGCAGGCTGGCAACTGGTGGGATGGGCATAGGTGTCTTCCTCTATCTCTCGTTTCTGAATGTGTTCAGCAATCCGCTTACTTCAAAATGTCGAGCGAGGCCCCAATCATGGTCTTGGTCGCCTGTACTGCCGAGACGTTCAGTCCATACGCCCGCGTCGCACCCATCAAATCCACCATCTCGGTCAG
>DASYBN010000390.1:0-13055 GCA_036500785.1 Acidobacteriaceae bacterium | reverse complement strand
GCCTCGATCCTGTGACGAACGTCTACACGAACTGCGATCAGCCGATTACGCTGCATACGTTCTTCAAGAGCTTCTTCTCCTTCAGCGATACCACCATCTACGAGAAGTACTCGCGTGACGATCCGGGTGCGCGCTTCAGTGCGTTCACGTTCTCCTACCGGCTGCCGTTCCTGCGAAAGTACGTGACGCTCTACACCGATTCCATCGCCCATGACGACGTGACACCTCCCAGCGCGCCGCGGCGCGCGGCCTACAGGCCGGGGATTTATCTGTCGCACTTTCCGCACCTCGAGAAGCTGGATCTGCGTGCCGAGGCTTCGAGCACGGACACCTCGACGCTGCGCAGCCTCGGCGGACAGTTCAACTACTACGAGACGGTGCAGCGGCAGGGCTACACCAACAAGGGCTACATCATGGGCGACTGGATCGGCCGCGAAGCGAAGGGCGGCAACGCGTGGCTGACCTATCACCTCTCCGGCGACGAGTGGGTGCAGCTGCAGTACATGAACAAGAAGACTCCGAAGGACTTTATCCCCGAAGGAACGACGCAGAATCAGTTCACCGTGGATGTGGTGAAGAACCTGCGCAAGGACATTCAGCTCAACGCGTGGATGCAGTACGAGCGCTGGAAGGCGCCGCTGTACAAGGTTGGTCAGCAGAATGATGTGGTGGTGGCCGCGCAGATCAAGTTCTTCCCCGCGCTGCACACGCGGCCTGAGCCGGCCACCAACCACAGCTGGTGGCACTAGAGCAGTTAGCGCCCTGAGGCGAGCCGGAAGTACTCTTCGTCCTGCTGGGATGCCGCTGCGCGGGCATGCGGCGCGGCCTTCTCGGCTTCGACGGCAGCGCGGAAGTAATCGAGCGAGCGCTCGAGGCCTTCCCGCAGTTGCACCTTCGGCTCCCATCCAAGCAGAGTTCTGGCGCGCGTGATGTCCGGCTGGCGCTGCTTCGGGTCATCCCTGGGCAGCGGACGGAAGACGATCTCGCACTCGGAGCCGATCAGCGCCTGAATCTCGCGGGCGCATTCGAGGATGGTCCACTCGTTCGGATTGCCGATGTTTACCGGATCGTGCTCGCCGGATTTGGAGAGCCGCACGATGCCGTCAACGAGGTCGGAGACGTAGCAGAAGCTGCGCGTCTGCGAGCCGTCGCCGTAGACGGTCAGCGGCTCGCCGCGCAGCGCCTGCATCATGAGGTTGGAGATGACGCGGCCGTCGTTGGCCTGCAGGCGAGGACCGTAGGTATTGAAGATTCGCACCATGTGCGTGTTGACGCCGTGATAGCGGCGGTATGCCGAGACGGCCGCCTCCGAGAAGCGCTTCGACTCGTCGTAGACAGAGCGCGGCCCGATGGGATTCACGTTGCCCCAGTAGGTCTCAACCTGCGGATGCACCTCGGGATCGCCGTAGCACTCGGAGGTAGAGGCGTGAAGATAGCCTGCGCCATATTTCCTTGCGAGTTCGAGGGTGTTCAGCGTTCCGGCCGAACCGACACGCAGTGTTTCGATTCCGAGGCGCATGTAGTCGACGGGGCTGGCAGGCGAGGCGAAGTTGAAGACGAAGTCTGCATGGCCGACATCGAAGGGCTCGCAGATGTCGATCTGTTCGAAGTGGAAGCGAGGCTCGCGTTCGAGATGCTTGAGATTGGCAGGGTTTCCGGTGGACAGATTGTCGACGCCGACAACCTCGTGGCCCTCGGCCAGCAGCGCATCGCAGAGATGCGAGCCAAGAAATCCCGCCGCACCGGTGACCACAATTCTGTTTGAACCCATTGCTGCTCCTGAAATTATTCAGCCATGCGCGGCGATATGCCGTGAGTGTTTGATGTGCTTTCGGCTTGCGTCAGGCGATCACGCGGAGACGGTCTCGCGGATCGGCGTCGCAGTCGGCCGCCCGACGCTCATGTAGGTGAAGCCGTGCTCCTGCATGACGGCAGGGTCGAACAGATTGCGACCGTCGATCACGATGGGATAGCGGAGCGCCGCCTGCAGGCGACGCAGATCGAGCGCGGCGAATTCCTTCCAGTCGGTCAGAATCAGCAGCGCGTCGGCATCCTTGGCCGCCTCGTACGCGTCGGCCGCGTAGGTCATGTACTGCGAGGGCGGAAGCTCCAGCCGCGCGCGCTCCATCGCTGCCGGATCGTAGGCGGCGATGCAGCATCCTTCGCACAGCAGCATCTCGACCAGATCAATCGCGGGCGATTCGCGGATGTCGTCGGTTTCGCCTTTGAACGAAAGCCCGAGCACCGCCAGGCGCTTGCCGCGCAGCGTCCAGAGCGCGGAACGCACCTTACTGAGGAAACGCCGCTTCTGCTGCACGTTGATCTTCTCCACCTCGCTCAGGAGGTTGAAGTCCAGGCCCATCTGCTGGGCCACGGAGCGGAATGCGGCGACGTCTTTGGGAAAGCATGATCCGCCATAGCCGATGCCGGGCCGCAGAAAGCGCGGGCCGATGCGCGAGTCCAGACCAACACCGCGCGCCACCTGCTCGACGTTCGCGTCGGCGGCCTCGCACAAATTGGAGACGGCATTGATGAACGAGATCTTCAGCGCCAAAAATGCATTCGAAGCGTGCTTGATAATCTCGGCACTCTTGGTTGAGGTCATCAGAAGCGGCGGCGGCGACTGCATGGAACATCCGCCGTCGATCGCTCCGCTCTTCTCGTAGTAGGCTCCGGTCACGAGCGGCGCGTAGATCTGCTGCAGCAACGCGGCGGCGCGCTGGCTATCGGCGCCGACCACGATGCGATCGGGATGGAGGAAGTCCTCGACCGCGGTTCCCTCGCGCAGGAACTCCGGGTTCGAGACGACGTCGAAGCTCTCGCGGCTGACGCCGTTGCGTTCGATGACGCGCCGGATCCATTCGTTGGTGTACACCGGCACGGTGCTCTTTTCCACAATGACTTTGTAGCCGGTGATGTGACGCGCGATTTCGCTGGCGACGGCCTCGACATACGAGAGGTCGGCATCGCCATTTTCGGCCTGCGGAGTTCCCACAGCGATGAAGATGGCGTCGCACTCGCTGGTGGCCTCGGCCAGGTCTGTCGTGAAGCGCACACTCGTGTTCCGGTAGCGATCCAGCAGCTCGGGCAGGTGCTTTTCGTGGATGAGGCTGTCGCCGGCCTGGAGCGCCTTCACCTTGCGCTCGTCGTTGTCAACGCAGACGACCTGATGGCCGATCTCCGCGAAACAAATGGCGGCTACCAGGCCTACATACCCTGAACCCACCACGGCGATCCGGCAACTGCTCTGCATTCTCCTGCTCCCCCTTTTGGAGACCCTGTGCGCTTAGAAATTCGCTGTACCGCATTGTAGAACCTGGCACCCGGGCTCAACACATTTTCAAGTAGACTAGACATCAATGATCTCCGAAAGGCCCGAAGTAACCCCAGTGCCAGTAGATGCTGACCCGGCGCCTGGGGCTGGGAATAATCCCGCCGATGCGACCTTATCGGAGGCGCTCCTCACTGTCAGGAAGCGCAAATACCTCATCGCCCTCATTGCCCTGACGGGCGTCATCTACGGTTTTTATAAGGGGACCACGCAGCCGCGGCTTTACGAGGCCAGCGGCACGATTGAGATCCGCACCGGCTCCTCCAACGAGTTCCGCGTGAACGGCAGCGGCTATGGCAATGCAAGCACAGCGCTGCCCACACAGGTCGCGATTATCAAGAGCGACACAGTGCTTCTCAGTGTGGCGCGCGATCTGGATCTGCCGAACAACGCGGCGTTCACCGGCTACTACGGACCGAACCGGCACCTCAGCCTGGACGATCTGAATGTGCGCCAGACCACACTGAACGCGATGACCTCGGATATCTCCGTCACCGTGATCTCGAAGACGGATCTTGTCCTGATCAACTGCCGCACGCTTGATCCGAAGCTCTCGTCCGACATCGTCAACCGGCTTATTCGCGAGTTCATTCAGCGCAGCCTGCAGTCGAGCTATGAGGCCGAGCAGCGCGTTTCAGACTTCCTCTCCCAGGAGCTGCGCGGCCTTAAGCAGCAGGTCGAGACCGAGCAGGAGCAACTGATCGATCTGCAGAAGCGGATCGGCGTGCTCGGCTTCGATCCTCAGCACAATGAGATTCAGTCCACGCTCGATGATCTGACCCGGGCGGTCAATGCGGCGCAGATCGCTCGCATTCAACAGCAGGCCCGCTACAAGACACTGACTTCGATGAACCCGGACGCGCTCGATGGCACCATCGGTGCGCAGGCTGCCGGCGGCCTTTCGACGAGCCTCAGCGGTCTGCGCGGGCAGCGCGAGACGCTGATGACGCGGTACGCGGAGCTCGGCTCCGCGCTTGGACCGAACCATCCGCAGGTGAAGGCGCTCTCCGCACAGATTGCCGAGATCGACCGGCAGATCGGCGAGGAGCAGACGCGGCTGCTCTCGCAGGCGCATGAGGCGTACGTCGCGGCCAACGACAACGAACAGCAGGTCCGCGGGGCGCTCGAGGTCGAAAAGGAAGAGGCCTACAGACTGCGCGACGCCCTGGTCGAATACACATTGCGTCAGCGTGACTTCGAATCCAACCGCACGCTGTACGAAGGGCTTTCGCAGCGGTTGCGCACGGCCAGCATTGAAGCCGGCCTCGAGTCGACCGAGATCGACATCATCGACAATGCGGTACCGCCAGTGGCTCCGACGCTGCAGGCCCGCTCGTCAATGATGATTGTCGACGGTGTGCTGATGCTCACGCTGGGCCTTGTCGTCGCGTTCGTGCTGGAGAGCCTCGATACCGGCATCCGCACCGTCGCCCAGATCGAGTCCATCTCGGGTCTGCCGTCTCTGGCGCTCATCCCGCGGATCCGCCGGACAGCGGCAGAGCTCGCGGCGCAGACGCCGGTTCAGCGAAATCTCGGCGTGGTCGGCGCACCCATGTCGCAGTTCGCGGAGGCGTTCCGCGCGCTGCGCACGTCGCTGCTGCTTTCCGTCGCCGGACGCGAGCCGCAGGTCATCCTGCTGACGAGCGCGACGCCGGGCGAAGGCAAGACGACCGTCGCGATGAACCTTGCCTGCGTGCTGGCTCAGCGCGACGTTCGCGTGCTGCTGATCGACGCCGACCTGCGCCGTCCAACGGTTCACCACCGCTTCAATATCAACGGCAAGGTCGGGTTGAGTTCGGTCCTGACGGGCAGCGTCACGATTGACCAGGCAATCCAGCGCGTGACTGAGATTCCCAAGCTCGACATCCTTGTGAGCGGTCCCGTTCCTCCATTTCCGACGGAGATGCTGGCCTCGGACGCGATGAAGCGGCTGATTGCCGAGTGCCGTGGCGTGTACACCCACATCGTGCTGGACTCGCCGCCGCTGCTGTCGATCACCGACAGCGTCGTGCTCGCGCATGATGCCGACGCCGTGGTGCTGGTGGTTCGCCAGGGCAAGTCCAACAAGCATGCCGTGCGCCGCGCTCGCGATCTTCTGCTCCGCGCCGGCACCCGCATCACGGGCACTGCCCTGAATGCGGTCGACCTGAACTCGCCGGAGTACTACGCCTACTACGGATACTCGGGGTACTCCGGCTACGCCTCCGCCGGGGTCGACAGCAAGGGATGGGAGTCGCGCTCGAACGACAAGTCTGACTCCGGAAAAGGAGGATCCCGGTGACCGCGCTCCTCTTTTCGCTCCTGAACCGCTCGCGTGCCTGGATGAAGCTCCTGGTCGTCGGCACCGTCCTCCTTGTCGCCTCGTCTTCGTTCGCTCAGTTCAACGGGCCCGGACCGCTCGTAGAGAGTCCCACAAGCGCAACCGTCACCACGGACCGCGCGATTCTGTTTCCTGCGGCGCGTGATCCGAAGCTCTCGCCCGGAGATTTGATCACCGTCAGGGTCTTTGAGCAGGCGGACTACAGTCCGGAGGTTCGTCTCACGGCCGACGGCACCGTCATGCTTCCGCTGATCGGTGTAGTCCGGCTCAACGGGCTCACCGTCTCAGAGGCGGAGACGGTGATCGAGCAGCGGTTGAGCGACGCAGGCATGTATCGCAATCCTCAGGTGACGATTACCCTCATTGAAGGCCCTAATCAGGCGGCGGCCGTCGTCGGCGAGGTTCATGCTGTCGTTCCGATCATCGGCTCGCGCCGGTTGTTTGACGTGCTCGCCACGGCCGGCGGCCTGCCCGCGACTGCCAGCCATGTGATCACCATCAGCCGTCCTGGAGTTGAAGAGCCGATCGTGGTCGACCTTGGGACCGATCCTCTCCGCAGCGGACTCTCCAACATTCCGATCTTCCCGGGCGACACCATCATCATCGGCCGCATCGGCGTGATTTATATGCTGGGCGCCTTCCGGACTCCTGGCGTGATCCCACTCACGCAATACGCGCCGCTTACGCTGATGGAAGCCACCGCGTTGAGCGGCGGTGTCAACTTCCAGGGCAAGTTCGACGACGTTCGCCTTGTCCGCACGGTCGGCAACCATCGCACCGTCGTCAAGCTGGACATTCAGCGCATTATGCACGGAAAAGACCCGGACCCGATCCTGGAGCCCAACGACATCGTGTTCCTGCCCGACAGCACGATCAAGGCGTCGATCTCCAACGGCAGCCTGGGTACGCTTCTCGGCATCGTTTCGCTGCTGATCTCCGTCATCCGCTACTGAGGTGCCTGCCATCGACGCCACTGGCAATTCGTCAGGCCGCGATACTGTGCGTCTCGCGTATCTGGTCTCGCACCCGATCCAATACCAGGCGCCACTGCTTCGCCGGATCGCGCAGGAGCCGGACATCGACTTCACTGTCCTCTTCGGCTCGGATTTTTCGGTGCGCGGCTATAAGGATCACGGATTCGGCGTTGAGGTGCGGTGGGACGTGCCGCTGCTTGAGGGGTACCGCAGCGCGTTTCTTCCGCGGCTGCGCGACACGGGCACAGTCTCGGCGCTCAGCCCGATCAGCCGAAGTATCCTCCGCCGGCTGCGCAATCGCGACGGGTCGGCGGCGTTCGACGCTCTGTGGGTGCACGGCTACGCCAGCATCAACGCGCTGCATGGGATCCTGGCGGCGAATGCGCTTGGGATCCCGGTGCTGTTGCGCGCCGAATCCTGGCTCGCCGACCGGCCGCGCAACGTTGCCACGCTTGCCGCCAAGCAGCTCTTTCTGCGGCTTCTGCGGCCGGCAATCGCCGCGACACTTCCCATCGGCACGCGCAATCGCGAGTACTGGGCGCACTACTTCGGCGCTGAGATGCCGCAGTTCCTGATGCCGTATGCAGTCGATAATGGCTGGTTCGCGCAGCGCGCGGCAGCCGGGGATATAGAGGCGATCCGGCAAGAGCTCGGGTTGACGCCCGGACGGCCAGTGATCCTCTTCGCCTCCAAGCTCCAGCCGCGGAAACACGCCGACCATCTGCTGGAGGCCTACGCGCGCTTCTGCGCCGCCGCGCGTGGGCCGCTGCCGTACCTGCTGATTGCCGGCGACGGCGAGCAGCGAGTTGCGCTCGAATCCCGTGCGCGCGAGCTCGGCATCGAAGGCGTGCGTTTCCTCGGCTTCCGCAACCAGACCGAGCTGCCGGGTCTCTTCGCGCTGGCCGACGTGTTTGTTCTGCCGTCGCGGCACGAGCCCTGGGGACTGATCGTCAACGAGGCTATGGCGGCGGGTTGCGCGATGATTACCTCAGCGGATGTGGGCGCCCACGCCGACCTCATCAGTGACGGGGTGGAAGGTTTTGTTTTTCCCACGGGTGACATTGACGCTCTCACCAGGGCGCTGGAACGGGTTCTTTCCTCGCCGGAGCAAGCTCGCCGCATGGGCGAAGCCGCGAAGCGGCGCGTCGAGGGATGGGATTTCGACGCGGACGTGCGTGGACTTCGCGCTGCGCTCGTCAGGGTAACCGGCAAGCTCTCGAAGCAACCTCAACTCCCTAACTCCTAATCCTCTAACTGCGCTTTCTGCCTTGCTATCCTGTTTCCAACCAATGAGAATCCTCCACATCGTCGGCACGGTGAGCCCCGCGGCGGGCGGTCCGACCGAGGTCATCCGGATGCTCATTCGATACGCGCCGCCCGGCTACACCAGCGAACTCGCCACGCTCGACGATCCTGCTGCACCGTTCCTTCGCGAGCTGCCCTTTCCGGTGCACGCGCTTGGCTCAACTCAGAAGCGCTGGTTCCGCCCTGCGCTGTTGCGCTGGCTGAGGAAAAACCGGTCACGCTTTGATGGAGTTATTGTGCATGGCCTGTGGGAATTCACCGGGCTTGCCGCAACCATTGGCTCGTCGAACTCTCAGGGTTATGTTGTATTTAGCCACGGAATGCTCGACCCCTACTTCAAGAGGGCATATCCCGCAAAGCATGCCAAGAAGTGGTTTTACTGGCTGGCTGCGGAGTACTGGGTCCTGCGCCGTGCCCGGCGAGTGCTCTTCACCACGGCCGCGGAGCGCGACCTCGCCGCCCAAAGCTTCTGGCTGCACCGCTGGAATCCGATGGTGGTTCCCCTCGGGTCGGAGGCGCCGCCGGCCGATACCCTTGGGCTCGTCAGCGCGTTTCACGCGGCTTGCCCGACGGTGGAAGGACGCCGCTTTCTGCTCTTCCTTGGCCGCATCAACGAGAAGAAGGGCTGTGATCTGCTGGTTCGCGCGTTCGCCGAGCTCAGCGGGGCGCGCCCGGATCTGCACCTGGTGATGGCCGGGCCGGACCCGAATAATTGGCGCGAGCGGCTCGAAGCGATCGCCGCAGAGTTCCACTGCGCGGACCGAATCCACTGGCCCGGCATGCTGCTGGGCGACGCCAAGTGGGGAGCGTTCGCGGCGTGCGAGGCGTTCGTTCTGCCCTCGCACCAGGAGAACTTCGGCGTCGCGGTGGTGGAGGCGCTCGCCTCCGGGCGGCCCGTGCTGCTGACGCATCCGGTGAACATCGCGCAGGACCTCGCCGCCGATGGATGCGCGCTGGTCGAGCCCGACACCGAGGAAGGCGTCAGCCGCCTGCTTGCACGATGGCTCGGCCTCGGTCCGGGAGAACGCGCGACCATGGCCGCCCAGGCTCGCGACAGCTTCCTACGCCGCTACGATATGCGCCGCAACGCCGAGACGATCCTGCGCGTGTTCGAGGGTTCTTCCACGCAAAGCTCGCACGCCGCCGCAATTACGGAGGCCCACTGATGCCGCGCGAGCCCGAGTACCGGGCCGATGAACATATGACCGGCGCCGACGGTGTAGATCCGTATACGCGGCCGGCATTCGCCTTGCGCAATCGTATGGGCCGCCTGCTGTGGAAGACGACGTGGCTTCTGCTGTACCGGCCGTCGCCGCGGCCGATGCACGGATGGCGTGCGATGCTGCTGCGGATGTTCGGCGCGGAGCTCGGCCCTGACTGCCACTTCTACCCGGCTTCGCGCGTGTGGGCGCCGTGGAACCTGCGCTGCGCTGACCACGTTGCGGCCGCTGACGGCGTGGAGATCTACAATCCGTCGCCGATCGAGCTCGGCTCGCACGTCATTCTGTCGCAGGACTGCTATCTCTGCGGCGCGACGCATGACTACAACGATCCCGAGTTCCCTCTGCTGGCCTACGCGATGACGATTGAGGCCCATGCGTGGATCTGCGCACGCGCTTCGGTCGCACCGGGCATCCGTGTCGGCGAAGGTGCGGTGCTCGGCCTGGGCTCCGTTGCGACGAAGGACCTCGAACCCTGGACGGTCTATTCCGGCCACCCGGCGCAGCCGATCCGCAAGCGCCTGCACAGCGAATCCGTTCAGTCCGTCACGGAGACCGCGGCGCCGTGAACCCACCAGAGAGTTCCCTGCCGCAGCCACCGTCGAACGTCTCCGTGCTTATCCTCACGCTGAACGAGGAGCAGGACCTGCCTGGCTGCATCGACTCCGTCGGCTGGTGCGACGACATTCACGTCTTCGACTCGCAATCGACGGACGGGACTGCGGAGATTGCACGCGCGCGAGGCGCAACGGTGACTGCGCGCAAGTTCGACACCTATGCGCGGCAGCGCAATGCGGCGCTCGAGCTTCCGTTCAAACATCGGTGGGTGCTGGTGCTCGACGCGGACGAACGCGCTACGCCCGAGCTGTCGCTCGAGGTGCGGCGCGCGGCGGCTGACGCGCCTGAGAACGTGAGCGCCTTTCGGATCCAGCGGCGCGACTTCATGTGGGGAACGTGGCTCAAGCACGCGCAGCTTACGCCGTTCTATGTACGCCTGCTTCGCCTGGGGCGCATTCACTACACGCGCGACATCAATGAGTTCGTGGAGGTCGAGGGCGATACGGGGCAGCTCTCGGCTCCGCTCGACCACATGGCGTTTTCGAAGGGCATCGCGCACTGGGTCGATAAGCACAACAGGTACTCGACTGCCGAGGCCGAGCTGCTGGCTACAGGTGATGCGGTGCGTCAGGCCTCGTTGAAGGACGCGCTCTTTGCCCGTGATTTTCACGATCGCCGCGCCGCGCAAAAGGCGCTGTTCTACCGCATGCCTGCGCGCCCGCTGCTGAAGTGGATGTACATGATGTTCGTGCGCGGTGCGGTGCTCGACGGAGCCGCGGGCGTGATGTATGCCACGCTGCAGAGCTTCTACGAGTATTTGATTGAGGTGAAGTCGCGCGAGATCCTGCGGCGCCGCCAGAACCTGCCGATATAGCGCGCCTTTCCCGACGAGCGATTAAACGAAGGACGAGAGCGAGAGACCAGGTGTCATTGCCGATGAACGCTCTCGACGAGCGTTGGGGCCACCCGTGTGTCTCGCTCTCGTCGCTCTACCCGCGCAATTTGGCGAGCAGATCAGTCGGATGAACGGGCTTGGCGAGGATCTCGAACTCGTGTCCCTGCGCCCTGGCCCGCTCGAGCAGATCGGCCGTGGCCGCCTGTCCGGAGAACAATAGTACCTTGCAATTCGGCAGTTTGGCGCGGGTCTGAATCGCCGCTTCGATGCCGGTCATACCGGTCATGATGACGTCGGAGATCAGCATGTCGGGTTTGAAGGTGTCCAGCGCCTCAATTGCTTTTTCGCCGCTATACACGGCACGAGCTTCAAAGCCAGCCTGGTTCAAGATGATCGCCAGCGTATTCGCGATGACCTGCTCATCGTCGGCTACAAGAACGCGGGGCTTTGCGCTATTTGAGTTGGTCTCTGCCATGTAGGTCCCTGAAAGAAGATTGCGTGCGTGAGCCGCCTGTCAATGGAATAGTCGAAGCACAACCCACTCTCGTCATCATACGGGAGGCCGGACGTTGACACGCAGCTTATCCTGATCCAATCTGATGCGAAATTCCACAGCAACGCTGCTCGGGATCTGCTGTTTAACATCCGTCCACACTGAGACATAGAGGATGCTACTCTCATTTCGTGGTTGACCTGCACCACCATCTCCTTCCCGGCATCGACGACGGCGCACCGGACCTCGCCACCTCGGTGAAAATGGCGCGCATGGCGGCCGAGGACGGGATCACTCACGTGGTCTGCACACCGCACGCCAGCAGCCGATACCGCTTCGACCCCGCGCGGATTCAGACCCTGCTCGATCAGCTCCGCGAGACTGTCGCGGACGCTGGTATCCGCCTCATCCTGGGGACCGGCTGCGACTTCCATCTGAGCTACGAAAACGTTCAGGATGCGCTCCAAAACCCGCGGCGTTACACGGTGAATGGCGGCGAATACCTGCTCGTCGAGCTGCCTGATTATGGCCTTCCGCCGACGCTTGAGGAGACCTTTTACTCGCTGCGACTGGCGGGCATGACGCCGATCCTTACGCACCCGGAGCGCAATCCCTCACTGCAACAGGACGCTTCGCGGCTGGCCGACTGGGTCCGCGATGGAATGCTGACGCAGGTCACCGCGGCCTCGGTCGTCGGGCTGATGGGGCGCAAGGCGCAGAAGCTGGCTGAGCGGCTCCTGGCCGACCGGTGGGTCCACTTCATCGCCACCGACGCGCATAACATCAGTAACCGGCCGCCGCACATGCACGCCGCCTGCAACCAGATCGCTGCGCGATATGGGGACGCTTATGCGCAGAGGCTTTGCACGGAAAATCCACAGGCTGTCTTCGACAACCGGACGCTCCCGGCGCAGGAGACGCCGCTGCGAGTCTACGGCGACTCCGGCGCGGAGGATGAAGAGTTGTTCGACGAGGAAAAGCCGCGTGGACTGTTAAGACGGCTGTTCCGGCGTTGATTGAGGGTGCTCGAGGATCGCTCAAACCTGACCTCAGCGGCTAAAGCCGCTTTCGTTTTCCAGTCATTTACGGCACGGCTGAAGCCGCGCCCTTAACACGACACGTGACCACGCTGTGCTGAAGCCTTGCCCTAAGGACGGCGAATTTTCGAGGTGAAATCTCCCAGCCGGATTTACAGGCCCAGGCCGCCGTCGACGGCGATCAGCTGCCCTGTAATGAAGTGCGGCCCGGATGCGAAGAACAGCACCGCCGCCGCGACATCCTCCACGGTTCCGTTGCGCTTCATGGGCGTCTTCGCCGCGAAGTGCTCGTAGCCCGCGCTGATCTCGCCGGTCGTAACGATCATCCCCGGCGCGACGCAGTTCACGCTGATCTCGGGGGCCCATGCTTTCGCCATCGTCTGCGACAGCATGTGCAGGGCGGCCTTCGACGTGCAGTAGTGCGCATGCGTTGACCAAGGATGAATGCCGCCCAGCGACCCGATGTTCACAATGCGTCCGTGCGCTGTCTTCAGGTGCGGGTAGGCGTGTTTGGCGACCAGGAACGGCCCACGCGTGTTGGTCGCGAACATCTCGTCCCACTGCGAAACCGTGATCTCTTCGAGCGCGGCTGTCTCGAAGCGGCCGGCGTTGTTCACCAGCACGTCTAGCCCGCCCAGACCGTGGACGGCATCGGCGACCGCAGCTTCGACGCTCGGCTCGGCGTGGACGTCGCAGCTCACCGCGAGGGCCTTTACGCCCAGCGCGCCCAGCTCGATCACCGTCTGCTCGGCGTCGTCGACGGAGCCACGATAGGTGATCGCGACATCGGCGCCGGCGCGAGCCAGCGCCAGCGCCAACGCGCGGCCGATCCGCTTCGCTCCGCCCGTAACCAGCGCTCGCTTGCCCGCGAGCGGACGGCCCTGCTCGCTCTTCACTGCGGCGTGCTCGTCTGCGCTGCCGG
>DASYBN010000389.1:0-3135 GCA_036500785.1 Acidobacteriaceae bacterium | reverse complement strand
GCCGGGCGTGAAGTCGACGCCTGATGGATGGCTGAATCGCGCGCTGCAAGTAGAGCCCGTCACAGGCACGCCCTCGCCATTTCG
The DNA here is from genome assembly GCA_036500785.1 of Acidobacteriaceae bacterium. Classification (GTDB taxonomy): domain Bacteria; phylum Acidobacteriota; class Terriglobia; order Terriglobales; family Acidobacteriaceae; genus Granulicella. The sequence goes on along the minus strand of DASYBN010000389.1, from coordinate 3,051 downwards.
TGCGGTCGCGCTAAATCCTGAGCTTCCGCGCACGCTGGAGGGCAAGGTCCCGGCGGTCGCTGTAGCGAACCTCGCGGACTTCTCAGTCGGAGGGCGCGGGCCGCAGACCTCAGCGGTCTCGAATGCCTTTGAGGCAATGTACGACGAATCGACGGATGCCGTACTGCACGGCACAGGCGAGGAGACGTTCGAGGCCGTGAAGATGCTGAAGGCCGCGAATCCTGCGCAGTACAAGCCGGCGGCTGGCGTTGCATATCCCAACGGAGCATTCGGCAACAGCATGAAGCAGATCGCTCAACTGCTGAAAGCCAACCTCGGCGTCGAGGCGGCGTTCGCGGACATCGGCGGATGGGACACGCATCAGAACCAGGGCGCGGCGAACGGACAGCTTGCGAACCGCCTGAAGGAATTTTCAGAGACGATTGCGGCGTTCTGGCGCGACATGGGCGACGACGCCGAGAACGTAACGCTCGTGACAATGTCGGAGTTTGGAAGAACGGCGCGCCAGAACGGCACCGCGGGAACCGACCACGGACATGCGAACGTAATGTTTGTTCTGGGTGGACGCGTTAAAGGCGGAAGAGTTTACGGCGCGTGGCCCGGCTTGAATGACGATCAATTGAATGAAGGACGCGATCTGAAGGTAACGACGGACTTCAGAAACGTGCTGGGCGAAGCGGCGTACAAGACACTGGGTGCGCGGAGGCTCGATGTTGTGTTTCCGGGCGCTCAGGTGAATGATTCCACCTTTTTGAACTTCGCATAGGTACGTTGCGTATACAACGCAAGACACCGCTCGCGAAAGGTTGCGCGTGAGACGTGTCATTGTTTTGTAAGTTTCAAGCTCTCGCAGGAAATGGGGCACGTTGTCGCTCGCGCGGAAAATCCGCTAAAGATGCGGGTGCGCGCGTGTGTGTTGCCTAGAGTTTGCAGAGTGGATTCGCGCAGAGAATTTCATCGGCGGAGCAAAACCTTTTGTGAAATGCTTCGTCTGAACAGATGTAACACCTGCTGGAGCTATCCTCCCACAGCTTCGGCTTCCCCTAGCCGCACCACCCTCCCCACCTGTTACCAAGGCTGCCAGAACACCGGCGGCCTTCTCGCCTTTAACTCGCGGATGCAAGCGGCTCATGTGTGACGTAGAGCGACAGAAACCTCTCGATGGATGTGAGAAGCGCCGGATCGTTGCGCGAGGGAAGCTCAACGGTGAGCTTCGGATCGGCGGCATTCGTGAGTGCGGCGGGTGGGTGCGCCGCGCTTGTGTAAGCAATCAGGAGCTTGGGCGTCGCGAGCGCGCGCAGTGGTTCAGCAAGAGGAAAGATCTGATTGAACAGCAGCCGCGCGGGAACGAGACGCGAATGCGGGTCGTGCGCCACGCGGGCCGTGAGGTCGCCATCAGGAGCTTCGAGCACGATCGCCGCAACGTTCGGATGCTGCGCTGCGAGCTGCACGGCCAGCGATGCGCCGATCCCGTTGCCATAGAGAATCGTTTGCCGGGGAGCAACGTGCTGCGTCGTCGCAAGCCACGTGAGCGCAGAGGCAGCGTCAGTCTGCATCGAGTCTTCCGTCGGATGGCCTCCCGCGCTTGCGCCGAAGCCGCGGTAGTCGAACAGCACAACGTTGAGGCCGGCGTTATGAAGCGTGAGAGCTTGCGGGAGCGCATCCGCAATCGAGCCGTCGCCGCCGTGAAGCATCAGTGCGGAGGGTGTGGATGCTGTCGCATTATCAGCTGGAATGTACCAGCCGGAGAGCTGCGGTGCGCCCGTTGCATCGACGCCGAAGCGCAACGGAGTGAACTGGAGATGCAGCGATGCCGGCGTCGCACCGACAGTGCGCGAGGGATGAAGCACCAGCTGCCACTGGCCCTGATACCACAGCAGACATAGCGTGCCCCAGGCCAGGAGAAGCGCAACGCCGAGCACGAGCCCAAGCGCTTTCAGTAGCCAGCGCGGGTCAATCAACTCAGGCTGGCGAGCAGCGGTATGGCGGGAAGCGGGTTGTGGTTTCGATTGGGAGCGGCCGGAGTGGCGTTGGCGTGGTGCGGACATGAGTCTGATGTACCGAGTTCAGCATCTCATGGGCGGGCCGAGGGAGACTGACGTGAGTGAGTGGGTGCGGTTGTGCGCGGTGAGCGAAGCTCCGAAGCCGGGCGAGGTGGCGGAAGTCGAGGTGAAGGGAGCCGACGTCTGCCTTGCCAACGTGGGTGGCCGCCTGTGCGCGCTGGAGAATCTCTGCCCGCACCGCGGAGGCCCGCTGGGACAGGGTTGGATCGAGGGTGAGGCGGTGGTGTGCCCGTGGCATTCCTGGGCGTTCGACACGCGCACCGGCGAGGCGCAGCCGCCGGATTCCGGCCATGTTGACGTGCTTCCTCTGAAAATTGAGGGCGAGGATGTGCTGATTGACGTGAGTTGAGGAAGGCAACCTTTTCTGCGACACCGGCTCGACTTTTCCTCGTGAGGTGCAGTGTTAGCAAGCAAACTTTCGCGTGTGAAACGCTTCTTAACGTGTGTGTCGCGGGACATCACGAGTCGAGGAAACGAACAGATGTCCGCGCAGGGGGACTTACGATGATGAAGCGAATCCTTTTGGGTGTGTTTTCCATGGCGGTTGTTCTTGGAACCGCGAACGTATCGCAGGCGCAGTATCACCACCATCGTCATTGCTGGTGGCATCATCACCACCGCGTCTGCCGGGCTGGTTAGTTCGGCTGAAGAATCAAGGTTGCAGGAGGCCCGGCGAAAGCCGGGCTTTTTGCTGCTTCGTAGAGATCGGCGGTCTGGCTGCAAAGGCCTGTTAGGATAATTAGAGTCCACTCCCAAGGGGAGATTCCATGCAGGCAATTCTGGCGCTCGAAGACGGGCGCATCTTTCGCGGCCGAGGCTTCGGCGCGCCGGTGGAGCGCGTAGGCGAGGTTGTTTTCAATACCTCGCTCACGGGATATCAGGAGATTTTCACCGATCCCTCCTACGCGGGTCAGATCGTCGTTCTAACCAATCCTCACATTGGAAACTACGGCACGAGTCCGAGCGATGCGGAGTCGGCGCGGCCTTA
>DASYBN010000388.1:0-4841 GCA_036500785.1 Acidobacteriaceae bacterium | reverse complement strand
TGGCAACATTAGCATCGCTCTCGTGCAATTCCATCCTCGTCCGCAGCCGGATCTCTCCACCCTCACGCCCGGCGCCAGCGGCGACGTCGTGCTCGACGCTCTCATCGACGCGCAGGGCCACATAGCGCACCTCTCGATTGCTAAAAGTCTCGGCCCGAGCGTGGATCAGCAGGTCATCGCAACCGTTCAGACCTGGACCTTCACCCCTGCCACTCGCAACGGCGCGCCCATCGCCAGCGAGCAGGAGCTGCTCTTCCACTACGAGCGCAGGGTCAGCGCCGGATAACCTGGCCCAATTTCACTCCCGTGCGCGCGCTCGGCTATCCTCGTTCGCATGTCTGCCAACCCGATCGCCGACGCACAGCCCAACGCCTCAGATCTCAACACGCCGGGCCATCTCGCCTCCCCTGACCGCCTGGTGAATATCCCGCGGCTGATCACCGCGTTTTACGCGCGGCATCCCGACACGGCGAACCCTTCGGAGCGAGTGAGCTTCGGCACCAGCGGACATCGCGGATCATCGCTGACGACGAGCTTCAACTACGCGCACATCCTCGCCATCACGCAAGCCATCTGCGAGTATCGCGCCAACGTAAAAACTACCGGTCCGCTCTTCCTCGCGCAGGACACGCACGCGCTCTCCGAACCGGCGTTCACCACCGCGCTGGAGGTGCTCTCCGCTAACGGCGTCCACGTGCTGATTGATAGCGGCTGCGCCCAGACCGCGAACGCGCTTGGTTACACACCGACTCCCGCCCTCTCGCACGCCATCCTCAAACACAACGCCGCGCTCGCGGGCGGCTACGATGCCCTGCAGAAGGCCTTTGCGCACGATGCGCCCGGCGGCTCCATGCAATGGGCTGACGGCATCGTGATCACGCCCTCGCACAATCCGCCCGAGGACGGCGGATTCAAGTACAACCCGCCCACCGGCGGCCCTGCGGACACAACCGCAACCAAGTGGATCGAGAACCGCGCCAATGAGCTGATCGCCGCGAAGCTACAGGGCGTGAAGCGTCTCGCCTATCACCGCGCGGTTTCGGCCGAAACCACGGAGCGCTATGACTTCATCTCCTCCTACGTCGACGACCTCGCGAACATCGTCGACATGGACGCGATCCGCTCCAGCGGTCTGAAGCTCGCCGTCGATCCGCTGGGGGGAGCCGGCGTGCACTACTGGCCGCGCATCGCAGAGCAATACAAACTGCCGCTCCAGATTCTGAATCCCTACGTCGATCCCACCTTTCGCTTCATGACGCTCGACTGGGACGGCCGCGTCCGCATGGACTGCAGCTCGCCCTACGCGATGGCCTCGATGATCGCCAACAAGGATCTCTACGACGTCGCGTGGGCCTGCGATACAGACCACGACCGTCACGGCATCGTGACGCGCAGCTCCGGCCTGCTCAACCCCAATCACTACCTCGCCGTCTGCATTCAATACCTCTTCACGCATCGGCCGCAGTGGAGCGATCGCGTCGGCATCGGCAAGACGCTCGTCTCGTCGAGCATGATCGACCGTGTCGCCCACGGCCTCGGCCGCAAAATGCTCGAAGTCCCTGTCGGCTTCAAATGGTTCGTCGATGGCCTGCTTGACGGCACGCTCGGCTTCGTCGGCGAGGAGTCCGCCGGCGCCACCTTCCTGCGCCGCAACGGCAGCGTGTGGACGACCGACAAGGACGGGCTGATCTGCGGCTTGCTTGCAGCGGAGATGACCGCCGTCACGGGCAAAGACCCGGGGCAGCTTTACGCGGAGCTCACCGAAGAATACGGCGCGCCTGTCTACCAGCGCATCGATGCCGCCTGCTCCAAAGACGACAAGGCGAAGCTCGCAAAGCTGTCGCCCTCGCAGGTTTCGGCGAAGCAGCTCGCCGGCGATCCTATCACTGCGATCCTCACCGAAGCTCCGGGCAATCACGCGCCGATCGGCGGCCTCAAGGTCACGACCAATGAGGGTTGGTTCGCCGCGCGTCCCAGCGGCACCGAGGACGTGTACAAGATCTACGCTGAGAGCTTCAAGGGCGAGGACCACCTCCGCCAGATTAAGGAAGAGGCCAAGGCGCTAGTAACCGCCGCGCTCAAGAGCTGAGAAAACGAGATCATCACGATCCCGAAGGAGACTCGAATGACCGAGCAGCCGCCGCTACAGTTTGTCTTCTATATCGCCGCGACGCCCGAGAAGGTATGGGACGGATTTGTCTCTGCCGAATCCAATCGCATCCTCTTCATGGGCGCCGAGCTCGAGGCAGATCTAAAGCCCGGTGGCCGGATGGACTGGATCGGACAGGGAAAAGATGGCAGCCGTGTGACGTATGTTCACGGCGAGGTCCTTCAGGCCGAACCGCCACGATTTCTGCGATACACCTTCGCCATCGGCCCTTCTGAAAAATCCTCCCGGGTAACCATTGAACTCAAGCCGGAGACCGAAGCGACGAAGGTGTCGCTAACGCACGACCAATGGGCTTCCGATGACAGCGCTTATGCCTCCAGCGCCGATGGTTGGCCGCGCATTCTCTCCCGCCTGAAGACACTGATCGAAACAGGCAAGACATTCAAACCGCACTGATACGTGATCCGTGATTTCACGAGCGCGCAATTACGCTACGACCACATGACGCAAATGCGGCCGCACCCGCTCCATTGCGGCCTCGGCGGTCAATCCATACTTCGCGCGCAGCGCTTCGACTTTCCCGTGCTCGATGAACTGGTCCGGCCAGCCGACACGTACCACTGGCGTGTCGATGGCCTCTTCATTCAGGCTCTCGAGCACCGCCGACCCGAAGCCGCCCGCCAGCACATGGTCCTCCATCGTGACCACCAGCGAGCACCGCCGCCCATAGCGCGCAATGCACTCCTCATCCACCGGCTTGGCAAAGCGCGCATTGATCACCGCGACGCTCTGACCTTCCTCGCGCAGCATCGCCGCAAGCCGCTCCGCCTCGGGCAACATCGCGCCCAGCGAGAAGATCGCAATGTCCGTTCCGTCGCGCAGGACCTCCGCCTTGCCCATCTCGATCGCGCGCGGCTCCGCCTTCACCTCTGTACCAGGTCCCGTGCCGCGCGGATACCGAATTGCGCTCGGCCCCTCGTGTTGGAGCGCCGTGTACATCATGTCCTGCAGCTCATCCTCGTCCTTCGGGTCCATGTGGAGGAGGTTCGGCACGCCGCGAAGGTAGCTGATGTCGAACAGCCCATGATGCGTCGGCCCATCGTCGCCGGAGAGACCGCCGCGATCCATGCAGAACACCACCGGGAGATTCTGCAGCGCGACATCGTGCACCACCTGGTCGAACGCCCGCTGCAGAAACGTGGAGTAAATCGCGCAGAACGGCCGATATCCCTTGGTTGCCATGCCCGCGGCAAACAGCACCGCATGCTCTTCTGCAATGCCCACATCGAAATAGCGGTCCGGATGATGGGGACGGAACAGATCGAGCGCCGTGCCGTTCGGCATCGCCGCAGTAATCGCGACTACTTTATCGTTCCTGTCCGCGAGCTTGGTCAGGCTCTCCGCGAAGATCTCCGAGTACGTCTTCTGCCCCGTCGCCTTGGTCTCGCCCGTCTCGGGATCGTACGGCCCCAGCCCGTGAAACTTCTTCTGCTTCTCGAGCGCCGGCTGAAAACCGCGACCCTTCTGCGTAATCGCATGCAGGATCACCGGGCGGTCGAGCTGCTTCAGCACCCGGAAGGTCTCCACCAGCAACTGCACGTTATGCCCGTCGATCGGTCCGTAGTAATCAAGCCCGAACTCCTCAAAGATCATGCCGCGGCCCACGATGCCCTTCGCAGCCTCCTCGGCCTTGCGCACAATGTGCCGCGCCGCCTTGCCGCCGATCCTTTCAACGAGTCCCGTCGCGCGGTCGTGCAGGTTGATGTACGTCTGGTTCGTCGCGATCTTGTGGAGGTATCCCGCAATCGCCCCGACGTTCTTGTCGATCGACCACTCGTTGTCGTTCAGAACGATAATCATGCGCTTCGTTTGCGCCGCGATATTGTTCAGCGCCTCGAAGCTGATGCCGTTGGTGAACGCCGCATCGCCGGCCAGCGCGACGATATGTTCATCGCCGCCCGCCATGTCGCGCGCGACTGCCATCCCCAGCGCCGCGCTGAGCGCCGTCCCCGCGTGTCCCGCGCCGAAGCTGTCATGCTCGCTTTCCGTGCGCAGCATAAAACCGTTCAACCCATCCGGCTGTCGAATGGTGTCGAACCGCGACTCGCGTCCGGTGAGCAGCTTATGCACGTAGCTCTGGTGACTCACGTCAAAGACGAAACTGTCGCGCGGTGTCTCGAAGACATAGTGCATCGCGATCGTCAGCTCGACCACGCCGAGGTTTGGCCCGATGTGGCCGCCTGTCTTCGCGACGCCGGTAATCAGCCGCTCGCGAATCTCCTCGGCTAACCTCTCCAACTCAATCCATCCGAGCCGCTTGATATCCGCCGGCGACTTGATCCTGCTTAAGTACTCACTCATTCTTGCAATCCGTTTCGCACGCGCTGACGCTCATATGGACCGTCAACCCCGACTTCTCAGTGTACCAAGCTGTCCGCATGAACTCGCTATCCGCGCTGCCGCTTTGCGGTAGCATGGCTCGCATGAAATTCAAGGCTCTTGCATTTGTCCTGTCTCTGCATCTCGCCGGCGCCGCCTTCGCCTCCGCACAAACAGTTCTTCCGCTCTGGCCTCATCAAACCCCCGAGCCGCCACAAAGTTCCGAGCCCGAGACCGACACAACCACCATCCACGACAACCTCATCAGCGGCCATCGCACAGCACGTTTGACGAACATTACGCACCCGACGATGACCGTCTTCCTTCCCGCACATCCTGCGGGACTTACCTC
>DASYBN010000387.1:0-13083 GCA_036500785.1 Acidobacteriaceae bacterium | reverse complement strand
TGGGAAAGTGACTCACGAGTTTTGGCCGCGTCATTCATCGCCGAGTGGATAGCACCGAGTACCTCGTCAACAGTGATGGAGAGCAGGCATTTCTTCTGCTGCTCGATGCAGGTCTCCAGCCCGCACCCTGCGCACTCGACCCGGTGATACAGAATGCGGTGGTCCGAGCCATAGGGAAACCATTGGCGCGGGATATTGCGGGCCGCAAAAATGGCGACGCAGGGTGTGCCAACCGCCGCCGCCAGATGCATGGGGCCGGAGTCGTGACCGATGAATAGGCGCGCCCGGGCAAAGGCCGCGGCGGATTCGCGCGGGTTCAGCCGGCCGCAGAGATTGACGATCGGACCGCCGCCATTGCTCTGCCAGTTAGCGGCCGCGAACTCCGACGCCTCCGACTCTTCAGGGCTGCCGGCGAGCATCAGGCCGCGGCTCGGGAACGCGCGCGCGACACCCGTGAGGAGCTCACGCCAGTTATCCGGGCCCCAGTCCTTTGCCTGAACCTTCGTGCCGACGCTCACCGCGAGGAGCTCATGTTGCAAGGCCGCGCCGCCGATCGCTCGCGCTGCCGAGGCATGTTCTTGGGGCGTGAGATGGAGGTCCCATGAGGCAGGCGAGTCGAGCTCCGCATCCCCCAGTTCGCGGATATTGCGGGCTAGACGGGAGGCCTCGGGCTCAAGCTCAACATCCGGGCTGGCCAATGTTTCGCCGCCGCAGAGGTTCAGCTGCGCAGCCGTCGTCAGAGGAACCCCGATCTGCCACCGAATACCGCAAAGGCGAAAGAACTTCTGGTCGCGGTGAGCGGCGCGCAGGCCACGTGCGGCGGCGAGGTAGATCAGGACGTCCGGTTGAAAGCGGCGGATCTCGACGGCCAGACGAAGTATCTCGCGAACATTACGGGTCCCGGTGCTATAGCGCATGTACGAATGAATCAGGTCGGTATGCTCGAGCACCGCGGCTGCAGGCGGCGCTTTCGCCGCCACCGGCAGGTTGGTGAGCATTCGGCGTTCGGCGGACGGGAAGGCGCGCGCGATGAGACGCAGCGCCGGAAGCGCAATGAGTGTGTCGCCCAGGCTGCCGAGCCGGTAGACCAGGACACGCCGCACCTGACTGTCAGCCATGAAGAACAGTGTAGCCGCGATATTCTGGAGAGGATGCGACCAATGATGAACGCGAGCGAGATCGTCACGCTGCAGGCGGAGGCGACCCGGCTGTGGCATGAAGGCGCAGAGCTGGGCTCTGTCTCGACAGAGCTTGCGGAGCTGGTTGTGGCGCAGCACCGCGCCAACTTTGATCTCTGGCACGAGGAGGACAAGGCCCGCGATCCGGAAGCGATGCCGCAGCAGATCGTCGCCGTCAAACGTGCGATCGACCGCCTCAACCAGCGGCGGAACGATTTGATGGAACAGATCGACCTATGTCTGCTTCAGGCGGCGGGCGAGCAACGTGCCGAGGCCCCGCTTCACTCTGAAACTCCGGGCATGATGATCGACCGTCTCTCCATCCTTGAGCTGAAGCGGTATCACACGGCGGAAGAGGTTGTGCGCGGCGATGAAGAACATGCGCGCCGCAACGGTGAGCGGCTAAACGTAATCGAGGAGCAGCAGCAGGATCTGCGCGATGCGCTGGATGCCCTGTGGTCTGACGTCGTGGCGGGCCAACGCCGGTTCAAACTCTACCGGCAGATGAAGATGTATAACGATCCGGAGCTGAATCCGGTGCTGTACGGCGCACGGCCGAAGAGATAATGCGGCGTCTTCCACCGCAGGATTTGACCTTGGGGTGCTTGCGACCGTATAACTCCGAAGCAAGCTTCCCAAATTGAAACCCCCACTGAGGCTCCCCCCGGGCCGCTAACCAGAGAACGCTATGGCCACGAAGTCGGCATCCCCCGCCGCCCAGTCCGGCTCTTCACCGAGCAAGCACGACGCCAAGTCAAGCAACCTGCGACGGATGCCGCGGACGCTCGCCGGAAACTCGCCGGCGCCCGACGACGCCACCCGCAGGCAGACGCTCGCCATGTACGAGAGCGCGCTGAAGCTGATGCAGAGCGGCAAGTTTGATAAGGCGCACCAGGCCTTCACGCAGATGCTGGATACGGCGCCGCAGGATCTGGCTGATCGCATCCGGATGTACATTGCCGCATGCATTTCGCAGATTGAGAAGGGCACGGCCAAGTTCGAGTCGCACGAAGAGCGATACGACTACGCCATCTCACTGCTGAACCATGGGCAGTACGAGGATGCGCGGCAGCACTTCGAGCAGATTCTGAACGAGGACCGCTCTGCGGACTACGCCTTCTACGGCTTGGCGCTCCTGGCCAGCATGACCGGCGATACTCAAGCCTGCATCGAGAAGCTGCGCGAGGCAATACGGCTGAACGGGCAGAATCGGGTGCAGGCGAGAGCGGACTCTGACTTCGAGGCGGTCGCCGAGGACCCCCGGTTCACAGAGCTGCTGTATCCCGAGGGCTAGGGAAGCTAATTTGGCGGCTTGAGAGCCACAGCAACCGGCCGGGGCGAAAGCCTCGGTTTTTGCTTTGTGTCGATTCAGCGGGTCCGGAGACCCCCGCCCGCATTGCGGATTTGCTGCCTGCCGGACCGTTGTGGAAGCTCCAGAAGGCCATGCGTCTACACTGGACGGACGCATGTCCGATCGAGTGGTTCCACAGTACAGAGTTGTGGCGATCGGTGGCGGCACGGGCCTTTCTACACTGCTGCTGGGGTTGAAGCGCTACGTTGCCACACCGGGCTCGCCGACAGGATTCGACCGTCGCGGAGGTGCACGCGGTCGGAGTGCGGCGAAAACCTGCCCGGATGCTCCGTGCCTGATTCGCGAGTTGGCCGCTGTGGTAACCGTCACCGACGACGGAGGCTCCTCGGGACGGTTGCGCGAAGACCTGCAGATGCTTCCGCCGGGCGACATCCGCAACTGCATGGTGGCGCTCAGCGAGGACGAGCACCTGCTCTCGCGGCTCTTTCAGTACAGGTTTGCCCACGGAGATCTCGAAGGGCATAGCTTTGGGAACCTGTTTCTGGCAGCGCTGAACGGCATCTCGGGCGATTTCGCGCAGGCCGTGCAGACTTCCTCTCAAATTCTGGCAACGCGTGGCCGGATCTTTCCGGCGACGACCGCGAACGCGACACTGACCGCGAAGATGGATGACGGGTCGGTTGTGCGTGGCGAGACGAATGTCACCGCATCGCAACGTTCAATTGTGGAACTGATGCTCGATCCGCCTGAGGTCGATCCTCTCCCGGAGACGCTGGAGGCGATTGCCCATGCGGACCTGATCACCCTGGGACCGGGCTCGCTGTATACCTCGCTCATCACAAACCTCCTGGTGCGCGGGATCCCCGAGGCAATTGCGCGGTCCGGTGCGGTTCGGGTCTATGTCTGCAACCTGATGACCCAGGCCAACGAGTCCCTCGGATTGACGGCGTCCGAGCATATCGAAAAGATCATGAACCACTGTGGCGGAGGCAGCGGTCAACGCCTGTTCGATTACGCGCTGATCAACACGTCCCCAATTCGGCCTGAGACGCTCGCCCAATACGCGCGCGAGGGGCAGGAGCCGATCGCAGCTGACCTGGACCGGGTGCGGGCGCTGGGTGTCGAACCCATTGCAGGCAACTTCGTCCATGAGGGCGACGTGTTGCGGCACGATTACGACGCCGTCGGAAGCATGCTGCTGGAACTGGCGATGAAAAGCCGGGCATAGGAACAGAGCAGAGATTCATCGCCGCCGATTGAGCCACCGTCCCGGCTTGCGGTTCGCTCATAGATCGCTTTCCAGCCGCGTTTGCCCACGTTACTAAAGTGCGCAAAAGTTACTCATCAGTTAAGCGCATTTAGAGCAGGAATGGGGCCATTTGGTCCGGCGAAGCGCCTGTTATGCGCCCGTTCAAGTGTTACTTAGGGTGCATTGACTGTCAAAAAGGAGGAACGTAGCCTCTCGATACTGGCAAGGGCAATTTAGCTTCTCTTGCAAACTCCGGCATCCGGACGGATGTTCTCCGGAACTTGAGGCAGTGATGGACGGCAAGAAGCCGGAGGCGCTCGACGAGCAGACTCGGGCAGAGAACCCCGAAGACGTCGCGGTGCTCTACTCGTGGGCGAACCTGCACGGGGCGCGATATCGCGACTTTTCTGGGGCGCGGCGGGAGTCCCGCGCGCTCATGCGCCATCGCGCGGCGCAGGAGGCCAAGGATTCGGAAAGTCGCGCCGCCGCGGAAGCCGAAGCGGCGGCGACGACAGCCGAGCGTGCGGCGCGCGAGGCCGAAGAGATCGCCCGGCTGCATGAAAAGGCAGCGCGCAAGGCCGCCGAGGCCCGGCAGCGCAGGGACCTGGAACTGGAAGAAGGTGCGCGCGCGATCGCCATGCGGCAAGCAACGGAGCTGAGTCGCAAAGCGGCATCCGAGCGCGTGCAGGCCGCGCGGCGGTCAGAGGCCGCTGCTGCAGCCGAGGCTGCGGCGCGACGCGAAACAAGAGAGATTGCGGACGCCAGAGCCTCCGCCGAACGGCAGGCCCTGCGCTATGCCGAGTCCGAGATGCGCCGGCGGAAACTCGCTGGCCCACAGCCGGTCGCCCAGCTTCCAGGGGAGCTGACCGATCCCTACCAGCATGCGCGCGAGCCGGATCAGCCCTCCCCGGAAAAACTCTTTTCGAGCCTGATTACGCCTGAGCAGGACATGCGCCCGGCGCGCTTCCCCCAGATGCGCGACGCGCGGTTCGGGCTTCCACCGGCCGACAACCGGAACGAGGACGATGGGATTCTTGCCGACCCAATGACCGCCGCGTTTCCCGCAACGGAGCCGGAAGAGAAGGCGCTCGCACCGGCGGACGCGGAGCCCGTTTCGGACGGCGGAGCCTCGAAAAGCTCCGCACTCTCGGACGGACCAGCGCTCGAGCCTCATCCTGCGCCTGCCACACAGTCGCACGCGAATGCGGAGACCCGCGGAACATCGGGTCGCGCCGCAAGCCCTGTCCCGGCGTGGTTCGCCGAGGAGGCCAGGCCGAAGGCCGCGGCTCATGCTGAGCCGGAGAGTCCAACCGCCGAGGACACGCTGCAGCAATCGCGCGAACGTGTCGCCTCGCGATGGTTTGCGTTACGCGAACTCTTTGACGAGGGGCCGCAGGACCAAACTCCGCAGATGGACAAATCTCCGACCGGAGAGGTGCCGGTGCTGGCCGTTTTTTCGCTGGCCGGAGGTGTGGGCAAAACCAGCCTGGTGGCGACCTTGGGTCGAGCCCTGTCTTCGAGCGGCGAGAAGGTGCTGCTCACCGACACGACCTCGCATGGGCTGCTTCCGTTTTACTTTGGCGCGAGCGAGCTGAGGCCAGGCGTCGTGCGCACGTTCTCGCCGCCCGTGGGAAGCGCGGACGCACCGATTCATCTGCTCAGTTTCGATCTGCTGGACAAGGGCGGCGACCTCGAGGCGCAGGAGTCGCTGGCCGAGGAGCTTGCCTGCAACGCGCAGGGTATGCAACGCGTCCTGGTCGACCTTCCGGCTTCGGCGCCATGGGTCATCCGGCGGATCGCACGGATGAACTCTATCGTGATTGTGCCGATGAAGCCTGATATGAGCTCAGTAATCAGTCTGAACACGGTGGAGCGTTTCTTTGCCGATGTGACGAATGCGAACGGCAAACCCGTGCATCCGCGCTATGTGCTGAACGGATTTGACGCCGCACAACCGCTGCACCTGGATGTCCGCGAAGTCCTGCGCCAGCAACTCGGGGACCGCCTGCTGCCGTTTGTGATTCGGCGATCGCCCGCGGTCTCTGAGGCGCTGGCCGAGGGAATGACCGTGATGGATTATGCGCCGGAGGCGGCCGTTACAGGCGATGTGATGAACCTCGCCTCATGGCTGCGGACGCTCGCGGCGCCAGCCCCGGGCTTCAGAAAAGCACGGTGGAGCGAGCAATGACGCGATCGCCTCTATGGCGGGAGTTCGAGTCGAGCGACGCGCTGGTCCCGTGGCTGCTGCGGTTTGTGATCGTGGCCGGCGGGACACTCTTCCTTCTCGCTGCGGCATCCGTGCCTTTGCCGTGGCCGCAGCAGGTCATGCTGGGTGGCCTGCTGGTGCTGACTGCGCTTTGGCTGCACCGCGGCTCCGGCTCCTATCTGACGACTCTCATGCTGGTGTTGCTGTCCTGTTTTGCGACACTTCGCTACGGCATCTGGCGCGTTCATGCGGTCGAGCGATATTTTCGGTTCCGTAGTCCCACCTGGAACAGGCTGGACGGTTTCTTCGTCGTGGTGATGCTGGCCGCCGAGGCGTATGCGTTTGCCGCGCTGATTCTCGGCTACTTCCAGACGCTTTGGCCGCTTCGGCGCACGCCCGTGCCACTGCCGGAAGATCCGGAGAAGTGGCCCGAAGTCGACCTGCTGATTACGACCTATAACGAGCCCCTCCGGCTGGTGAAGTACACGGCGCTGGCGGCGACGAACATCGACTGGCCCGAGGGCAAACTGAACGTATATCTGCTGGACGACGGACGCCGCGAGGAGTTTCGCGCGTTCGCCGAGCAGGCCGGGATCGGTTATATGACCCGGTCGGATAACGAGAACGCCAAGGCCGGCAATATCAATGCGGCGCTGAAGCGGCTCGACGCGCCGTTTGTGGCGATCTTCGATGCAGACCACGTTCCGACGCGCAGCTTCCTGCAGTTGACGATGGGGTGGTTTGAGCGCGATTCGAACCTGGCGCTGCTGCAGACACCGCAGCACTTCTATTCGCCGGATCCGTTTGAGCGCAATCTTGAGCAGTTCCGGCACATTCCGAGCGAAAACGAGCTGTTTTACGGGGTCGTGCAGGACGGGAACGACCTGTGGAACGCCACGTCCTTCTGCGGGTCCTGCGCGGTCCTGCGGCGCAGAGCGCTCGATGAGATCGGCGGCCTCGCGACGGAAACGGTGACCGAGGACGCGCATACATCAATCCGCCTGCAGAAGCGGGGATGGAGCACGGCGTACATCAATATTCCGCAGGCGGCCGGGCTCGCGACCGAACGGCTGAGCGGTCATATCCGCCAGCGGGTGCGCTGGGCGCGCGGCATGACGCAGATCCTGCGGCTCGAGAATCCGCTGTTCGGTCGCGGACTGAAACTGTCGCAGCGTCTGTGCTACCTGAACTCAGCTGCGCACTTTTTGTTCGCGCTGCCGCGGCTGGTGTTCCTGATGGCGCCGCTTATTTATCTGATCTACGGCGGGACGAACCTGCCGGGTGCGTGGCAGGTGATTCTGGCCTACGCCGCGCCGCACCTGGTGATGCTCTATCTGACCCACCTGCGCATCCAGGGCCGTCATCGGTACTCATTCTGGAACGAGATCTATGAGACAGTGCTGGCGCCGTACGTGCTTCTGCCAACCGTTGGAGCGTTCCTGTGGCCGAGGCGGCCGCGCTTCAACGTAACGCCGAAGGGACAGGTGCTGTACTCGAGCTTCTTCGACCGGCGTATCGCGCGGCCCTTTCTGCTGATGCTGTTCGTGAACTTCGTCGGCCTGCTGTGCGCGATCCCGAGATTGCACTTGTTTCCGGCTTCGAGCGCCCCGCGCTGGCAGGGATGGCTGCTGAGCGTACCGCACCGCATGTACGACCCGGGCCACA
Organism: Acidobacteriaceae bacterium; assembly: GCA_036500785.1. Taxonomy (GTDB): domain Bacteria; phylum Acidobacteriota; class Terriglobia; order Terriglobales; family Acidobacteriaceae; genus Granulicella. The sequence goes on along the minus strand of DASYBN010000387.1, from coordinate 5,473 downwards.
TGGGCACGGTTGTCGTGAACGTTGTCTGGTCGCTTTTTAACGTAATGCTGCTGAGTGTCGCCACCGCGGTGGCCTGGGAAAACCAGCAGCGCCGGCGCGCGGTGCGTGTGAATGTCGAGGTGCCGTCGGGCGTGATTCTGCCGGACGGCAGCGTTGTGCAGGGCCTTACCGGCGACCTTTCGAGCACAGGCGTCCGGCTGTGGACCGGATCCCGTCTGAATCTCCGGCCGGGCGATGCGGTGCGGATTGTGCTGCCGGTGCTGGATGGGGACGCATCACTCCCGGCTACCGCGGTCCGGATAGAGGACGAGTCGCTGCGCGCGCACTTCGATGCACTTTCGTTGGCGGAAGACGAGGCGCTGACGATGGTGCTCTACTCGCGCGCCGACACTTGGCTGGGTTGGGACGAGAGTCGCGAGCGCGATCATCCAGTGCGCAGCTTTGCGCGGATCGTGCGATTGGCCCTTCGTGGGCTGCGGCATACGATCATGCCAAGCAGCCGGCGTCCGACAGACGGCAGGCTGGTGACAAGCGTAGTGCCGCTGATCATCGCCGCGGTGCTGTTGCCGGGTTGGATTCGCGCAGTGGCCCAGGAGACCGGCGCCACGGCATCCTCAGCGCCGGTCGGGCAGGTGAGCGAGCAACCCGCTCTGCCGAAAGCCGACAAGCAGACTCCGGCGAAGAAGGCAGAAGGTGTTCCCGCAGCGCAGCAGCATGTGGCAGCCGCGGATGCGGGCGAAACGAACGGCCCGACGGCTACAACATCCTCCCTGAAACCTGACCAGTCGACCATCCCCGGCAGCGCAGGGTCCTCGGATCCGAAGCCGGGGGGCTCAAGTCCGGCGGCGTCAGCTCTCAAGCAGACGACGCACCCGGACGCGGGTCCGAAGCCAGTTGTTGTGGCGGCGACCTCGGACGCCGGTACTGCTGCGGCGACCAAGGCCGGATCCTCTGCGGCGAACGCGGCGTCCAATTCAGCGCCGGGAACGCATGCAACGGTTGCAGTCCCAGGACATACTGAAACCGCCGCAACTCCGGCGCCGCATGCCGCTGCGCCAAATCCCGCTGTCTCCGACGTTTCGCTGCCTGCTGCTTCGCCAATGCCCGCGAGACCTGCGGATCCGCCGGTGCCGGCTGCCGTATCCGCCACGGCGGTGACACCGTCGACCATTTCCTCTCAGCTCCTGGAGCTCTACAACGCCCACGTCGTTCCGCGCTGGCAGCGGAGCACTTTGCTGGCAACGCAATATCCGTGGGCCCTGGTCATTCTGGTTGTGCTACAGACCTTCCTCATCGCCGTGCTCTTACGTGCGTCGCTGCGACGGCGTGCGCGTGAGCGCTTGCTCGGGCACATTTAGTCCGTTGGCACAATAGCTCGCTCAACTCTGATCAGGGCTGCAGCCGGCAGACTTTGAGTGCTCCGTCGTTGTATGGGCACTCAAGAACCGCAGGAGAACTCGAACGCAGGATGAGCCAGTCCACGCCAAAGGGCGCAAGACCGGCTCGTAGCTGCGGCGCAGTCTGACGATCAAGGTTTAACTGTGCAGTGAAGCCGGCGAGCCACTCGCCCGCGAGCCGCGGGGTAATAGCGGCCTCGCCACCGTCCTTCGAGAAATCGGGAACTGCGCTGCGCAGCGCGATCGCGCGAAAGGTCTGCGCGTCCTCCCCGGGCGTGGTGATGTAGTGAGCATCCAGTGCAAAGAGCGCACCGCGCGGCGTGTTGTCGCGGCACCATAAGAAGGCTCGAACCCATGGATTCGGACTCTCGCCCATACGCCACGGCAGTTCGATATGCGCAGAGGCAGGGAATTCGCGGCGTTGCGACAGGAACATTGCACCCGCGGAAACGAGCAGAAGAGCCGGGACCACCAACCGAATGGGACGCAGTGCTGGTGAGCGTGCGGCCATTTGCTCCAGGTGCTGTTGAACAGACGCTCCGAGCAGCAGAAACATCACGGCGTAAATTATCAGGAACCCACGCAGCGGCTGCAGGCGAGCGATGATGTGAGCGTGATAGCTCTCCTGCCCAAACACAAGCGTGAGCCCCGCTGCGAAGCAACCGTACAGGATGCACGCGAGCGCGAGGTCTGAACCTCTCTCGCGCAGCCCGGGGCGATTCCACCACATAAGAACAGCCAGCACCAGCAGTGGGCCGGCGAGACCAAAGAGTTCATACCAGTGCCACTGTGACAGGAACCAGTAATAGCGGCTCTTGGCGGCGAGGACCACTGCGGCAGACTCGGCTGGAGCGCGCGCTTGGAGGATCGCGGCGGCCGAGATGGTGAGCACGGCCAACGTGCCGAGCACGAGGGCTTTGCGCTGGCTCCGCAAACCGCGGAGCACAAGAATCAGCCCGAGTGCGTAGCCGGCCATCAGCGGATGAAACGCGGCCGCAAGCGTGATTGCGATGAGGCAGCCGAGAAGTGCGCGTGGCTTCTGCTTCCAGTCGTCGAGCGCCAATGCAACGGCCCACAGCGAGAGCGGAGTTGAAAGACTTCGCGCCGTCACGTAAGGATCCATCAGCAACAGCGACGTGCCAGCGATCGGCACGGTCCACATCGCGGCGAGCATGCCGACGCCTGCAAGTTGTGCGTGATCGTTTTCCGTCACTCGGCGCAACAGCGCACGTGCTGCCGCAAGCGTAAGAGCGATGCTGACCAGATTGAGCACGAGCAAAACCGTGAGCAGCGGAAGATGTGTGAACCGAGTGAGCGTGGCCACCAGCGGGGCGAACGCAGAGAAGCGCAGGTGCTCGGAGACGAACTCGGTGAACCGCGGGAACAGTGACGGTTTGAGCTTCCACTCGACGCCCGCGACGTAGAGTCCGCCATCTTCCGCGAGTGGATGGTAGCCGTGAATGAGCAGTGTTGCGAACGAAAGCGCCGTCAATACGGTGCTCCAGCGCTGCGGAGACCACCGGCGCGCCTGCATGCGCCCCGCCGGGATCGGCGGTGCTGCTGTCAGCTCGGTGTGGGGCAACGTCGCCACGGTGCGGAAGGTCGTTGTCAGTTGCATCTGATGGATAAGACGGAATCCTCAGCCATCGCGAGAACACGTCACTGCAAACGGTACAATGAACAGGCACATCGATGCTTGCCTACTCAACAAATCAGCCGGGAAGTGCCCGGCCCGTTCTCCTGAGGGCCTCGCGATGAATCGCGAGCACCGCCTCAATCTGCTGAAGACGGTTCCGGGGCTGCTGATCAGCGCTTTCTTCCTTTGGTGGACCTTCCGCGGCTTCGACATGAAGGATCTGGAGACGGTGCGCTTCGTCGCCCCGTCGTGGATCCTGGGCATCGTCGTCTTCAGCGTGGCAGGGTACACGGTGCGCTGTGTTCGCTGGTGGTGGATGCTGCGGAGCGTGAAGGCGCGGTTCTCTGACTGTGCGCGAATCTTCATGACTTCGCTGGCGGCGAACAACATTCTGCCGTTGCGCATTGGGGATGTCATGCGCATCTTTACGTACGCCCCGGATTTGAATGCGACGCCCTCGACCGTGCTGAGCACAGTGATCCTTGAAAAGCTGCTGGACGTCTTCAGTCTCGCAGCGCTGTTTACGATCACGATGCACAGCGGACGAGCCGTTTCGCCGAAGCTGCGCGCGGGTGCTGAGGTCGGACTCGCGATTTCGGCGATCGGTTTGCTCGTGCTGGTCTTCGGTGCCCATACCCTCCAAGGACCGTTGCGGTCTTTCGCGGCGAAGAGTCGCAACAGGATCGTGAAAAAGATCGAACACTGGCTGCTGCTGGCCATGGAGTGCATTGAGCATATCGGCGTGGGTGGAACGCTGCTGCTGGCGCTGTTCAGCTTCGTTGCCTGGGCGCTGGAGGGCATGATCTACCTGTCGGCGACAAAGCTCGTCGCCCTCCGTACCGACGCCGCCGGACCCTGGCAGGCGGTCTCGCAGGCCAACCTCTCGTTCTTGATTCCGAGCTCGCCGGGTGGCATCGGGCCATTTGAGTGGGCGTGCAAAGATGCGCTGGTGCGGCACGGAGCGCCGCCCACGGCCGCGGGCCTGTTCGGGTTGCTGATTCACGCCTGGTTGTTTGTGGCGATTACGGGCGTCGGCGGAGGGCTTTTCCTGATGCATCGCCTGCAGCGGGCGCGGCGCAAACCATTGAGCGAAGAGCTGGAGACGCTCCCGGCACGGCTTCCGTAGCAAAGACAGTAGAGAAGCACCAGAGAGCGGCGCACTGCGGGCTGCTCGTGTGGTTGAGATTGGACGAATGTACAGAATTCTGCAACAGACGATTCAGGTGCGCATTCAGGAGCTGCTGCGCGAGCGCTATAGTGTCGAGCTGCCGCAGCTCGCGGTGGAACTTCCGCCGAAGCTGGACTTCGGCGAGATGGCGCTGCCGGTCGCCTTTGAGCTCGCCAAGAGGCTGAAGAAAGCACCGCGCGCGGTTGCGCAGGAGCTTCAGCCGGAGCTCGCGAAGATTGACGGCGTGGCGAGCGTGGAGGTCGCTGGCGCCGGCTATCTGAATGTGAAGCTCGACCGAGCTGCGGTGGCGCGGCGCATCGCCCGGGACGAGCATGCTCAGATTGGCGGCCATGGCTTTCGCCTGGTCGAACACACGAGCATCAACCCGAACAAGGCTGCGCATGTTGGTCATCTGCGCAACGCGATTCTCGGCGACAGCTTCGCGCGCATGGTGCGGCCCGACGACTACAAGCCGGGCTATGCGACAGGCGTGCAGAATTACATCGACAACACGGGCGTGCAAGTGGCGGACATCGTCGTCGCGGTGACCGCGCTGAAGGGCATGAACCTGGATGTGGTGCGCGCGTGGATCACAGAGCTGCTGGAGACGAACACGCGGCTGGATTATGTCTGCTGGGATTTGTATGCGCAGGTGTCGCAATGGTACGAGGCGGATGCGGAGCAGACTGTGGCACGCAAGCAACTCCGGCTCGACACGCTGCATGCAATCGAGGCTGGCGGCAATGAGACGGCGGAAATTGCGGAGATCATCGCGACGGGCGTTCTGCGGCGCCACCTCGACACGATGGAGCGGCTCGGCATCGAGTACGACTTTCTGCCGCGCGAGAGCGAGATTCTGCACTTGCACTTCTGGGAGGCAGCGCGCGCGCTAATGGTCGAGCGGGGCGTTCTGTATAAGGAGGCCGCAGGCAAGAGCGCAGGCTGTTGGGTCATGAGACGCGCGGGTGCACCGCCGCTCGGGCCGGGTGAGGTTGATGAGGACGCGAAGATCATCATTCGCTCCAACGGGACCGTGACCTACGTGGGCAAGGACATCGCGTATCACCTGTGGAAGTTCGGCCTGCTGGGACGCGATTTCGGATACGCACGCTTTCGCGAGTATGCGACCCATACATGCTGGGTGTCGACGACGCATGGTGAGGACCCGCATCCGAGTTTTGGGCACGCGGACGCGATCTACAACGTCATCGACTCGCGGCAGGATGATCCGCAAACGCAGGTGAAGGAGGCGCTGCGCGCGCTTGGCTATGA